>CACPSE010000019.1:0-22821 GCA_902636535.1 uncultured Wolbachia sp.
CCAGTGCGTGACACTGGGATCTCATTTCACTTTATGATGGTGTCATCCCAGTACTGATTAGCTATAAAATTTAAGAAAATATTTAAGAAATTTACCAAACGAAAAAAAAGGCAAAAGAAACCCTAGGGTAGCTAGTTATTCACTATCCATTTTTTAAGTTGGCGTTTTTTGATGTTTTAAATAACGCATTTCAGCTTATATTAGGTAAAAACCTAGAAACTTTATAAAGATATAAGGTGCACATAGTGCAAAAAATTAAACATGGGACGCTAAATACGTTGAGTTTTTTTGTCATTTAATCTGTACAGAGAAGATAAATAAATAGCTTCAATTTCATGATAAGGGGGCTGGCGGAGTTTGTCAAGTAAGTTTTTTTGTTCCTACTGAATGACAATTGTGGCTTGGGAGGTAGTGTAAGAAATCCATTGATGTGAAAATAGGAATACTGAGCGCTCCTACCCCAATAAGCCCACAATTTCTGCTTACACTTTTGTATAGGCTCCAATTGTCGCAGGTTGACTATAAAAACAACTATTACTTTTGAAATTATTATTTTGGTCTATTTGTGACTCACTAATCATAGTTTGAACGAGATTAGTTACCATAAAAGCACAGCCTAGAATGAAAAAGGTAGTAGAAATCAAGGAGATGGTAGAGATTGGGGTCATGAAAGTAGCTTGACACTCGCATCCAGTTTTCTTTATAATTTCCTTTGTGAAAGAACAAAAGTGCTTATTTGTAACCATAGCTGGCTTACCAAATGCTGGGAAGTCTACATTAATTAACAGCATCATAGGCAAGAAAATTGCAATTGTCACCCCTAAAGTGCAAACAACAAGGACGCAAATAAGGGGTGTTGCAACATGCAACAACACACAAATTGTCTTTACTGACTCCCCAGGAATTTTCTCAGCAGAAACAAAACTTGAAAAAGCTTTAGTCAAATCTGCATGGTCGGCAGTTAAGGATAGTGACATCACTTTGTTGCTTGTTGATGTAAGCAATTATTTGAAAAATATAGAAAGAATTAAGACTATATTTATGCGGCTGCAGCGCACAAAAGGCAGATGCATTTTGGTCATCAATAAGATTGATTTGGTAAAGAAGCCTGAACTGAAGATAGCATATGAACATCTAGATTTGCTTTATAAGTTTGAAAGAATTTTTATAATATCAGCATTAAAGAATGATGGACTTTCTGATTTGATGAATTACTTGTCTGAAGTTGCACTTGTGAGCCCTTGGTTTTATGAAGAAGATCAAATAACCGATTCCTCGACAAATTTTTTATCAGCAGAAATTACGAGAGAAAAATTATTCTTGAACTTGCGTGAAGAATTGCCATACTCTACAGCTGTTATAACTGAACAATTTGAGGAAAAAAAAGATAAGAGTTTAGTCATCAAACAGATCATATTTGTGTTGAAAGATAGTCATAAAAAAATAGTGCTAGGAAAAGATGGCAGTAATATTAAAAAAATTAATATCGAAGCGCGTGCTGAACTAGAAAAATTATTTGAGTGCAAGGTACACCTCTTTTTATTTGTGAAAGTGCGACCTTGGATCGACCGTCCGGAGGAGTATATAGGTAATGCTTAATTCTTTATTGGTATTTGATATTGAAACTATACCAGATGTAAATTCCTGCAAAAATTTACTCAATATTAGTGATGATAGTAGTGTAGAAGAGAAGAGGGATGCATTAACAAAATATCATCTTGAAATAACAAACGGGCAAAACTCTTTTCTGCGTCAGCCTTTTCACCTTGTTGTAGTTATTAGTTTTTTACTTTGCAATATAAGCTACCAGAGTGGGTATGAGGTATTCACGCTGCAAGAAATGAGATCTGGAGGCACACTAAATTCCAGTGAAAAGGAGCTAGTGAAAGGATTTTTTAACTATATGTCGGAAAAAAGACCGAGATTAGTCTCGTTTAATGGGCGCACTTTTGATATACCGGTACTGAAGTATCGTGCTATGGTCCATGGCATTCAAGCGGAATATTTTCATAAAGCTGGCGATAAGTGGAATAGCTATAATCAAAGATATAGTAGTGATTGGCATTGTGATTTACTTGAAACCCTCTCTGATTTTGGAGCCTCTGCAAGAGTAAAAATGAACGAAGTTTGTGCAGCATTTAATCTTCCTGGTAAAATTGGAGTTGATGGATCACAAGTTATGGGCTTATACGATAGCGGCAAGATACAAGAGATTCGAGATTATTGTGAAACAGATGTAATTAACACTTATTTGATTTACTTGAGATCCATGCATCATCAAGGAAGAATCACTACTGAAAGCTACAACAAAAGCGTGGAAGAGCTGCTTTTAGAGTGCGAAAAAAAAGAACATCTAAAAAAATTTAAAGAAGAGTGGCAAATAACTTGTGGTGGAAAGTTTTGTATTGAATTTAAATGAACAGATATTATGGAGCAATCTAACAATTGCTCCATAATAGTAGCTATCCACCTATTGCTGGGAAACTTTCATGTGCTATCTGCTCAACTTCTACTTGTTCAACCTGAGAAGAACTTTTTAATTTATTATCTTGATATTCCTTTTTTACTTTCTCAAAAAAATTTGATTCGCCAAAAATATAATTTTGGAAATTGGCAAAATAATGTTGAGCATTACCTCCAAGCACACAGCTAATTCGACTTAATGCTCTAGCAGGATAGTAAAAGAGAGATACGTTATTATTTGACTTGAAATCACTTTCATCCATCATCTTAATAGCTTCATGATAACCATCTATTCCATGAAAATAATCTATACCAGAATATCCTTCTGGTGTTGGTACTCTTAATTGTGCACCTACGTGAGCATAACCAAACGAACCAGGTAATACTGCTGGCACTGGATCTTGCCTGTGGTGAGTGACCCTTATGGTTTTTTCCTGAAGAGCGTCATTATAAATTTCACTAGCAGTAAGGTCAAAAACCCTTGGATCAGCAAAAGTTGCAACATGAACATCTTCAGCGCCTTCTTTTTTGTTGAGGCATAAAGCAGCTATCTTAGCAATAGCTCCTCCCATGCTATGACCTGTGAGATTAATTCTAAAATCTTTTATTTCTGATTTTTGTTTTTCAGCATGAGATTTCAAAATGCCATAAAGATTAGGCCATGAATCTTGAAACGAATTATTAAAGCCACGATGCATTCTTCCACCTTCAGGTAAAAGTTCTGAGGGAGAAAAAAACAAATTGAGATCAGTGATTCCATCGTTTAAGCCCGATAAGCCATATTCTAATGAATTTTTTAAACGAGTACCGTGGTAAGCTACTGTTATTTCTTTACCTTTTATGAAAACGTGACCAGCATCTTTTTCAAAGCTATTACCAAATGGAATGATTTCATAACCTTCACTAGTAAGTTCAGCTCTAGTTTTATACATTTTTTCAGGGGATGGAATAATTTCAAAATCTTCTACAACTTTAAATCCAGTTTTGTATACTCCTTCAGCTAAGTTGTGACATCTTTTTTCACTTAACTTATCGTCGTTATCACCATAGCTTATTTTACAAAAATTACTCATCTCTAATAATTTCTCTTTATTAAATCCTGCAATTTCTGCAATACTTTCATCTATCTGGTAAGAGGAAGGTAAAGAATGTGGTTCATTTGGGTCACGAGGATTTATAAATTCATAATCTTCAATGATCTCAAATTCATCATCATGTTCTTCTATCTTACATTTGCCGTCATCTGCTAAGATAGAGCTTGATTGTTCTAATTGTGAATCTATACTACTTGCACCAGTACTTGTGGTACTAAACCAATTGCGTAAAAAACTAAAATCCATAAATTCCTCGATCTATTTAAAACTAAACAACTTTATTTAACTATAATGTAGATTGATATTATTGTCAACAACTGTATTAACACTTTAATTTTTTATATGCTCTCACTTTGAGTAAAAAAATTTTACTTCCGTAGATAAAATAGTAGAGTTATAATGCACTAACAGGCAAAAAATATTAACTTCTGTGCTAAGTTTTAGTTAATATACACGTTGGGCATATTAAAAAAGTTGTCTTTAAGGTGTTGCATTTTACTTTTGTTTTCGCTATAAGATTGCTTTAAGTTGAATTTTCAACATTTTTATACTATTTATATTTAAGATAATGATTTCGAAATTTTTTGGGGGCACTTCATGAAAAAATCTATGTATACTAGAACTGCTCTAGCTTCTTTATTAACTTTATACTCTTTCAGCAGTTTTGCAGATGACTTTCCTGATAAGAGTATGAAGGAAATAAAAAAGCAAGAGAGCACAAAAACTTCTGGAAAAGTGGAAGTTATGAAAACATCAAATAAAAAACTGAAAGAAAAGATGGACAGAATATGTAATGCTGATCCAAGAAAAAAAGCTGAAGAGCTTAAGAAAAAAGAGGAGCTAAGATTAGCAGCCGAGCAGAAGAAAAAAGAGGAGATCAGGCTAGCAAATGAGAAAAAAGCAAAGCTTATAGAGGATTCAAAAGCGAAAGCTCTAAACGCTAAGAATTCTAATATAGAAAAAGGTAAAGTTTCAAAAACTAAGCGTTCTAAAACTAAGAATGCTAAAGTTGAAGCTAAAGATGTAAAGAAGGATATAAAAGTTGTTAACAAAAATACAGAGGAAAAAGGTAAGGCAAGTCCTGTTGTTTCAGTTGGTGGAGTTGATATTATCGATACCAATCAAGGGCAAAGTAATTTAAGAATAACTTTTGGTGGTGTTGTTGATGCTCAAGGTTATGGCAAAGCTGGACCAAGTGGCGCAGATTATAAACGTTATAACGTTATGCCAAACAGATCTACAGAGTATTATAATGCCACTCCAGATATAACAAGAGGAGCAAATCCAATATTCTATGAAGGAATAGGAAATATTGGAGATTACAGCAACGATATGGGTATGATTGCTGATGCAATATTGCACCTCAGAGCAGAAAATAAGAATGAAGATTTAGGTCTTCTTTATGGTGCTGACGTGCAGTTTCATGTTCCAGTGACCGAAGGTAAGGGAGCTTCACAGGGTGTTTATGCTGCAAAAGGCAGAAGTGCGCATGTGTTTGTTAACTCAAAATATGGTGACGTGAAGCTTGGTTACCAATTTGGTCCTGAGGCTCTGATGAGGCTTGATGCAACAAGAATTGCGACTGTTGACGGAGCTGCAGATAGTGACTGGTTCAGAAAAGTGAACTTAGAAGGAAGCGCTGCTAGCTTTCCATTTTATGTAACACCACGTCTTTACACTGAAAGTTTTTCGAGTGAAAGTGAAAAATTCTCTTTCCGCATGGCAGGGAAATATAACAAAGGCGTTATGACTACACTGCCATTTAGAGTTGCTTACTACTCACCAAATTATATGGGCGCAAGATTTGGTATCAGCTACTCACCTCGTTATGATAGTAGTTTGTTTACTGTAAAAGAAACAATTCCTTTTGAGGAGGATAAAAATGGTACCAAGGTGATAAAGCATAAAGAAGAGATAAAGCATGTCGGTCCAGACTATGAGCACATAATAAGTGCTGGTGCATCATATGAATATGACTTTGATAAACATAACATAAAAGTTAAAACTTCTGCAGTTGGTGAGTATGGCTTTCCAAAGCAACCAAGTAAAGATAAGCATCTTTATAAGGAATTTGTGAAGTATAATGACCTGATGGGTGTTAATTTGGGTGTAAGCGCTGATTATAAGATTAATGAAGACCAAGGCGTAAAATTTGCTGCCTCTTTTGCATACTTAGGCAAATCTGGTCAACCAAAGGATATTAAAACGCTGAAAAAAGGTACTGGTAGTGACCCTGATAAATATGAATCGCTTTCTGATAATAACGAAAGAATGAAAGGACTGGAAGCTCAATTTGGTAAAGATAGTATAGACACCATGTATTGGACTGTAGGAGCTGGCTATCAATATGAGAATATCTACACAAGTTTGACGTACTTTGGTAGCAGAATGAATGATGGAGATATGCTTCACGATGGTGCACTTGGTGTTCAATATGATCTATCCCCTGCATGCAGTAAGAGCAAATTTGTTCCTTACGCAGCTCTCCACTATTTTATGACTAACGAGAAACAAAACGCAGATCATAAGATTACAAAAGTAGGTAGTACCACAGAAGAGGCACCTTCTAACCAAGGAATTCTCCTTCTTACTGGTGTGAAGTTTTCTTTCTAACCAGCCAGCACACACCACAGTTAACTGTGGTGTGTATTTCCAGATGAAAATTTTATATTGAAAAAATTTCCAATATATGGTATAATAGCTTAAAGTAGAAGTAACAATATCATGGATATAACAGTAAATCTTGATGGAGAATTTGAGGAAATAGTACAGTCCCATTCCATGTTACAAAATCGTTCCGTACCACAACAAATCGAGCATTGGGCTAAAATTGGTCAAGTTGTTGAAGATAACCCTGAGCTAAGCTATAACATCATTAAAGAAATCCTTTCAGGCATCGAGGATGCTAAATCAGGTGATGTTGAGGAGTATAAATCTACAAAATTTTGAAGGTTCTTCTCACCAACACTTTTAAGCGGTCAATGAAAAAGCTGCATAACAGTCAACTACCTAAACTTGAAGAAGCTATCAAGCAAATTCAAGATAATCCATGTATCGGAGAACTAAAGTCAGGTGACCTTGCAGGTGTTCGTGTATACAAATTCTCTATTTTTAATCAACTTACCTTGTTAGCTTATTTTTACAATGAACAAAATAATGAATTAACATTTCTTGCCCTTGCTCCACATGAGAATTTTTATAGAGATCTGAAGAAGCGAGTTTAGTCAACATAGCAGCCGTTTCTTTTCTACCATTATTTATAGGAGGCCCCTATGCAAACCACACTAAAAAATCATTTAGCTGGAGAATTACTTACCACTGCTACGTGCTGGAAATTAACGCTTGCAGGTGAAGAAGTAATGGGATTTACTGACTATGATGAAGATTTAAATATTGATAATATACTCTATAAATCTTCAAGTGGATTTACAGCCAGTAGTATAATATTAAACAGCGATTTAAAAACTGATAATCTAGAAATTGAAGGGATATTAAATAGTGTTGATATCAAAGAAAAAGATGTTTTATCAGGAAAGTACGACTTTGCAAATATTGAGATATTTCTTGTGAATTATAAAGACTTGCCCCAGGGAACAATGAATCTACATTCAGGAATTTTTGGTAAAGTGACATTAAGTAGTGGAAGATTTATTGCTGAAATTAGAGGGCTCTCAGCAAAGCTTGAGAGAAGCATAGCAGAATTATACTCTCCTGCATGCAGAGCACAATTTTGTGATGATAAATGTAAAGCCGATACTAAAAAATTTAGTAAAATAAGTACAATCACTAAAGTAATAGACGAAAGAAGATTTGAAGACACGAATTTAACTGAGAGTGATGAATATTATAAGCACGGAGTAGTGAAATTTTTTGGCTCAACAGCATTTGAAGGTATAGTAAAAGAATATAAAAATAAAGTAGTTACGCTGTTTACTTCGCCTTCATACCAAATTTTTGCTGGAGATAAATATTCAATGCTCGCAGGTTGCGATAAAACATTTCCAACTTGCAGAAGCAAGTTTAACAATACTGTAAATTTTCGTGGTGAGCCATATATACCAGGTTTTTATATTGTTTAGCAGCACAATTTTCAATATTATGAATACATGGAAAGGTGGCTGAGTGGTCTAAAGCACACGCTTGGAAAGCGTGCACATATGAAAATATGTCGGGGGTTCGAATCCCCCCTTTTCCGTATATTACTTCTAGAATATTATAAAACCCGCTATGTCAGCCTCCTTTTACCCCACTTAGATATGTACCAACATACCTAATTTTGTTACAACATTCCCAATAATATTTTAGCTATGCTATCAATAGCATTGCTTTAAAAAGAGTGCCCATATTTTCAGTCAATCTTAAGAATTCACTAAAGATCCTATTCTTTTGTTCATCACTTGCGCTTTTCATTAAAGCCTGGGTTCTTTCTTTTATTCCAAAAAGATATAAAAATTCTCTTTGAGTTAAAATCTCGCAATCTACGTGTTTTAATGAATCTTTTAATGCTTGAAAGTTTACAAGTGCAGTAATATCACTATTACCAACATTCTCAAGAAAATTAGCATACTTATGTTGTTTTATCGATTGCAAAGTGCTCTTATATCCAGGATATACGTAACCATAATCTATAATCAAAGCAGCTCCTTTATTATTATATATCTTCTTCTCAAGTTTTTTTAATATTTCAATTCCAGATGGACATACTTCCACCACTGCACCATTAAAAAATTTTCCATTTGTCATCTGAGTAGCTGACACTGGAATCCATGATTCTTTTTTTCTGGATTCCAGTGTCACGCACTGGCATGACACCAAGAGACTGCCATCATCTTGTTTTGTCACCATATTTTCATACCACCCCTCATCATGATATACAAACTGATCTATCGGAAGAGCGTCAAAGAACTCATTTGCTAAAAAAATGGTTGGTTGTTCTGGTAGGTTGTCAATATTTTTGTGCCAATTAACATCTAAGCTTTTTAATTTTTCCTTTTGTATCTTCCGTAAAGTAGGGCTTATTTCAACTAAGTGGATCAACATTGAATTAAAAAAGCTGCTGTATTTTTTAGTGACTCTTATTATATCGTGAATGAGTGTTCCTTTGCCTGGCCCAAGTTCAACTAGAGAAAATTTTGATGGCTTTCCTAATTTTTCCCATGTATGCATTATCCAAACTGCAATTACTTCACCAAATAATTGGCTGATCTCAGGTGCGGTAGTAAAATCACCATCCTTACCAAGCGGTAATTTACTTGTATAATAGCCGTATTTTTCATGGTACAAAACGGCATTCATGAAATCGCTGATGGATATTGTTCCTTGACTTTTGTTAATTAATTCGTGTATATAAGTGAGCATGTTATTAATAAATGTTTAACTATAGCGTGCCATAATATAAAATAGTAGAGTATTTATATATATAGTATAAACTTAAGTTTGTGAGTAATAGTGCTTCAGTTATGGACGACAAAAACACCGATTATGTTGCCCTTATACCTCAAGATGATAGTATTGAATACAAATTTGAAGAAGCTGTCAATTTTATAGAAAACAAGGTTATAAATTCTGATGGGCTAACTTTAGCGGAAGTGTTTCAAGTGCTAGTTCAAATGCTAGATGGTGATCTAGCATTGGTAAAAAAAGTACTAGCATATGCTAATATTATGGCAAAGCATGGAATGAAGGTAGCAAAAGAGTCGCAATTAAGCAGAGCTGATGTTCGCCGAGCTTTGGAAGGTAGAGAAAGTGTTGTCAATAGACAAGATTTTATAAAGAAACCACCTCTTCCACCTGCTATAAAATCTACCAAAAAGAAAAGTAGAGGTCTTTAGATGGCTAAATCTATAAAAAAATTTACTGTACAATGTGACTTCAAAGGGCAAAGTTCACCTTTTGCAATATATATAGGAAATCCAAAAAGTGATGCTCATCCAATTCATCATCAAGATTCCTGGCTTGTAAAAGAACGTGGAGGGAATATCCCTAATAAAGTAAAAGAAAGTCTACAACAATTATATAAACTATCTCAAGAAAATGGAGTCTCTTTCTCAGAGTTATGTGCGTATGCCATTACTGTGGTTAGTAATAATGATAAAAAAAGCGATAGCAAAAAATAGCAAACTGCTCTCTTATCATCCAATATCTTCTTCCTGTCTTTCCTATACCTTCTCTCTTGTCATCCCAGTCTGGGATCCAGCTAGGTTGGTGAATATAAAAGTAGCTAATCTCATTTATATTAAAACACTACGTTTTTGATGGGGTTGCGTGAAAAACTGGATTCCAGTGTCAAGCACTGGAATGACACCACCTGCCACACAAATTGCCTACAAATTACAATGTTCGTACAGTAAGTACTGAAATGACATCATTTACTATGTAATATTGTGTCATATTACATATATATAGTTTAATCCCTCAATATTTCATTTATAGAGATTTTCGATCTCGTCTTTTCATCCACTTTTTTTACTATGACTGCACAATAGGTTGAAATATTATTTTTAGATGGAATAGACCCTGGTACCACTACAGAATAAGGTGGCACTTCGCCGTAAAATACCTTGCTAGTTTCTCTATCAATAATCTTTGTTGATGCCCCAATAAACACACCTATGCCAAGGACTGATCCTTCTCTCACTACCACACCCTCAGCCACCTCGCTACGTGCTCCGATAAAGCAATTATCTTCTATAATGACAGGTGAAGCTTGAATAGGCTCAAGAACTCCACCTATTCCCACTCCACCGGAAATATGGCAGTTTTTTCCTATTTGCGCACAGCTACCAATTGTTGACCAGGTATCTATCATTGTTCCTGAATCAACATATGCACCAACGTTGATAAAACTTGGCATTAGAACAACATTTGTACCTATATAAGCAGATCGGCGAACAAAACACCCAGGAACTGCTCTAATTTTTAACCGGCGAAATTTCTCCTCATTCCATTCACTAAACTTGTTACCGATCTTATCAAACCAGCAATTGGTATTATCTATTATTTTATTTTCTTCGGTGAGAAAATGTAATAATATTGCTTGCTTTATCCACTTATGTACTACCCATTCTCCACTTGATAGCTTTTCTGCTACTCTAATTTTGCCACTATCAAGGAGCTCAATTACCTCTTTAATTGCTATTCTTGCTGTTTTCTTTAGATTACAGTCATTAAATTTTTCTCTATTTTTCCAAATATCTTTTATCTCACTCTGTGTTTTTTTTAGTTGCAAACCTTCCATTTGTTATATATATATTGATATTAAATTTGTAGCTCGTATCATTTGGGCTTGTTACTACTTATATGTAAGTGCTATGAAAATACAATGTAATAGTTGTACTAAAACTTACTTAGTATCTCCTAAGCAAATTGGTGCGTCTGGAAGAAAAGTGAAATGTACGAACTGCAATTACATATGGCATGAATATCTAGAAGAAGTGTCAAACAAGTCGCCCTCTGCTAATATACAGGAAAAAAAAATTAGTGGAAGGAATTTTTTACAAAGTCTAGCATTTACCACTCTAGCTTTTGCAACAGCTACAGGGTTATGCGTCGTAATTGCTAATGGCATCTTTCCTAGAGAGATGAACAAAGCATACAAAACGATCAGTTTATATAAGGATTCAATAAGCTATAAATTAGGGTACAAAAAAGAACAAACAGAAAGTCCAAATGTAAAAAAACTTGCTGTAAATAAGTTTTATCAAGACTACCTTTTTTTATCTAATTTAAGATCTAGTTAAATAGGCATAAACCATCGCCGATATCGGTATCCAGTTCCTATAGCTACTCAGATGATGCAAATAGTATTAGGGTGACAGAGTTTTAAAAATAAGTTATTTTTTAGTAAAAAACAGCTCATGAGTATTAAAATTGCACCTTCTATACTTTCAGCAGACTTTGCAAAATTAGGAGAAGAAGTAAGAAAAATTAGCGATTTAGGTGTAGATTACATACACATAGACGTTATGGATGGGAATTTCGTTCCAAATATTACAATTGGTCCTAGCGTTGTCTCTGCAATACGTAAATATAGCAATCTTCCTTTTGATGTGCATTTAATGGTCAAATCTCCTGGTAACCACATTGAAAGCTTTATAAATGCTGGTGCTGATATTATCACTGTACATGCAGAAGCAGAGATACACCTTGAGAGGTTGATAAGAAAGATAAAGTCATACAAAAATGTAAACGACGCAAAAAAACCGATTCAAGCTGGAGTCTCAATTGTTCCTTCAACTTCCCCAAGTGTGCTTGAATACATAATACATGAGCTAGATATTGTGCTGATTATGACAGTCAACCCTGGCTTTGGAGGGCAGGAATTTATTCATTCACAGTTGAACAAGATATCTACTATAAAAAAAATGATACAGGAGCGTAATCTTAAAACACAAATTTCAGTAGATGGTGGAATTAACTTTTCTAACGCAGCTGATATAATAAAAGCAGGTGCTGATATTTTAGTTGCGGGATCGGCGATATTCAAGGCTGAAGATATTAAGAAGGCCGTAAACGATCTTAAAAATCTATTGTTGTGACCCTATATAGCTAGCGCAGCCCTACGTCATACTGCGATTCATTCCACAACTGTACGAACATTGTGATTTTGGCCCATCAGGAGGGTGTCATCCCAGTGCTTGACACTGGGATCCAGGAATTTTATTAAGTTGGTAAGCATAAAAGTAGCCATTTTATGTAAAAATACAATATTTTGATGATTATGAAAAAGCTGGATCCCAGTGTCAAGCACTGGGATGACATCATAGAGGCACTGGAATGACACCTTCCTAGTGGAAATTGCTCTCAAATCATAATGTTCGTACAGCTATGGATTCATTCGTGGTATCTCAGTCACTAACACGTAGCAGAATGTTGGCAAACCTAAGACCTTTAGCTAGTTAACACAAACCATTTCTACTGTCTACCAATTTGAAAAAGTTTCTGGTCCAAGTAGTCAAAGGCTACTTGGATGACAGGAGGTAACGCAAGAAGTTTACTCTTAATAAAAGCCTGATGATGAATCATTATTACCAAATTTCGGCCTATTTCTGTTGCTGAAACCAGAACGAGGACGAGAAGGCTTCTTATGGTAACTTCCTCCAGGTTTTCTATTAAATGAATTATTGTAATAATTATCCCTGTCATTTGGACTATCTTTCCTTTCCTCGTTGTAAAGCTCACCTTCAAAAAATTCTCCCGTCTCTTGATCAACCCGACGTCTTGACAACTTTGGACATCCACCTTTTTCGAAGTCAATTACTAGTGCTTTGAAAGTATCATCTTGTTTAAGTATGCTCTCTATAGAATCTATGTGTTCATTAGCTACTTCACTTATGTGCATTTTTCCTTTTCTGCCATTAAGAAATTCAAGCTCTACAATAGACTTCTCTATTCTTACAACCTTGACATCAACTATAGAACCTTGTTCTAGTTCTGTTATTGAATCAATCATCATACTCTTTGCAATTTCAGCTTCGGTGCCACTCGTAGCAAAAACAGAAACTTTACCATCATCTCCTATTTCAATTTTTGCATTACTTCTTTCACACACACTGCGTATATTTTTCCCCTTAGAACCTATAGCAGCAGGAATTTTATCTTTATCTATGTAAAATGATAACATCCTTGGTGCATGGTCTTTGACATCATCACTGTGTTCTGAAATCACTGCATTCATTTTTTCTAAAATATGTAATCTTCCAGCTTTTGCCTGTTCTAAAGATTTTTCAACAATTTCAAAGCTTATACCAGAAATTTTCATATCCATTTGTAGTGCCGTAACTCCTTCACTAGTTCCTGCTACTTTAAAGTCCATATCACCAAGATAATCTTCATCACCCAATATATCGGAAAGTATTACATACTCGTCTTTATCTTTAATAAAGCCCATAGCAATTCCAGCAACAGGGGCCTTTATTGGTACACCCGTATCCATTAAAGCAAGAGAAGTCCCGCAAACTGTTGCCATAGAGGAAGAACCCTCAGATTCCAAAATTTCGGACACTACTCTTATTGTATAAGGAAATTCAGACTTATCGGGTAAAACAGGATAAATTGCTTTCCAAGCAAGTTTACCATGACCGATTTCTCTCCTTCCTGGTGCACGTGCAGCAGAAGTTTCTCCAACAGCAAATGAGGGAAAGTTATAATGCAACATGAAATGCTCACGTCTATCCCCTTCAATATCATCCACAATTTGCTCATCTTGAGTAGTGCCAAGAGCAGTAACAACCAGTGCCTGAGTATTGCCTCTTGTAAATAGTGCAGAACCGTGAGTTTTGGACAGAATATCAACTTCAACTTCTATCTGACGTATCTCATCATGCTTACGACCGTCTATCCTTACACCTTTCTTCTTAATTATTTCACGTACTAAAAATCTTTCAAAGTTTTTTACTGCATACGTAATTAACTTTTCATCTTTTCCAGCCTCTTTAAGAGTATTCAATATATTCTCTCTGACCGCTTCTAGAGCTTGAACTCGCTCTTGTTTTACTGTTTGCGAATATGCTTTTTCAAAATCTTTACCGTATTTTTCGAGCTCTTGCGTTATATCTGATGTATCAACAGGAGCAAAGCTTTCAGGCTTATTGCCAACTGTATCAGCAAACTCTTTTATGAGCTTAATGACAGGTTTAAGGTGTTCATGGCCAAATTTTATTGCATTAAAAACATTTTCTTCAGAGAGCTCTTTCACTTCTGACTCAACCATTAAAATCGAATTTTCATCACCAGACAAAAACAGATCCAAGCTGCTTGCTTTCATCTCTTGAACAGAAGGGTTGAGTATATAGTTATTATTTTCATCACAACCAACCATCACTCCAGCTATAGTAAAGTGAAAAGGAACACCAGAAATTGCAAGAGCTGCAACAGCACCAATCAATGCTGGCACTTCAGGAGGATTGACTGTATCATAAGTTAATAGATTACACACCACACTAATTTCATCATGAAATCCTTCTGGAAAGAGTGGCCTTACACTCCTATCTATTACTCTTGAGATTAAAGTTTCTCTATCAGATGGCTTGCCTTCTCTTTTAAAAAAACCACCAGGGATCTTACCCATGGCATAGCTTTTTGCGACAAACTGCACATTTAAAGGTAGGAAATCAACGCTTTCTTCCTTCTTTTTACGTACAACAGCTACTAAAACAGAAGTATCACCGTAATTTACAACTACTGAACCATGAGCTTGGCGTGCTATTTTTCCTGTTTCTAAAGATAAGGCACGACCACCCCACTCTATAGATTTTTTTATAATTTTAAACATACTAAATTCCTCGATTATTTTCTAATGCCTAACTTTTCTATTAATTCCTGATAGGCTTCATTACCAAATTTACGCTTTATATAATTTAAGTGCTTGCGTCTTCTACCTATCAATATAAGTAAACCACGCTTAGAGTGATGGTCATGCTTGTGCACTTTAAAATGCTCAGTTAAGTTACTGATCCTCTCGGTCAAAATTGCACATTGTACAAAAGATGAACCTGTATCATCTTCTTTGATTGCATATATATTTATCAAACTCTTTTTCTTTTCGGATGTTATCGACATCTAAACCTCATTTTAAATATTAAAAACACGAATAGGTTTCACACAACCATAAATAAAACTGCAGATTGCAATAGGTACACTACCCACTATCGTACAACAAATATCATAATTCTTTAAATTACGCAAGTTATTTAATACAATTTCCTGACCTTTTCTGATTTTCCCCGCATCTTCTGGGGAAATTTCAACTTTGAACATCGATTTTAAAGCCGATTCAATGGGGATGACGAAACTTTTTGCATTACTCCCTGTACCTTCTATTACTCCAGTATCACCTTTTGTTATCGGAGAGTAAGTTATTGTGTTTCTTTCAGCGAGCTGCTCAATTGTCACTGATTCATTTTCTCTAAAGTCACCTACCATAGTTCTTCTTAATTTCGTAATATGTCCAAAACAATTTAATGCAATGCCAAGATCCCGAGCAATTGATCTTACATATACACCACTACCGCACATCATAGAAAAATTTGCACTATTATTTATGGTATCCACAGATATCAATTTCAGCTCATGTATTTTGACTTGTCGGGGTTTTATATTTACCTTTTGCCCACTTCTTGCCAATTTATACGCCCTTGCTCCCTTGATTTTTATTGCTGAAAATTGAGGAGGAGTCTGCTTAATCTCACCAATAAAATTTTTAATTGCACAATTTATTTGATTATATTGAGGTTCTATAGTGCTAGTTCTAATAATATCACCACCCAAATCGTCCGTTGTTCTTTGTTCACCCCATTTTATTGTAAAATCGTATGCCTTTAAGTCACAAGATAAATACGGTATAGTTTTTGTTGCTTCACCAAGAGCAATTGGCAACACACCTGAAGCTAAAGGATCAAGTGTTCCCAGATGACCAGCTTTCTTAATTCCAAAAATCTTTTTAACTTGGGTTACAGCTTGTGCAGAACTAATTCCTATTGGTTTATTAAGATTCAGCCAGCCGTGTATCATATGTGAATTATATACAGCTGATGACAGTTTAGGAAGCAGCTTGAAATATATACTTCAAATGATAATGTAAAAAATAGCTTGACTAACATGCATTGTTAATACATACTTAATTTTTTATTGATCTTATTTAGGAGATTATTATGCCAGATGAAAATACGAAACCTACACAAAGCATATGGAAGTGGGAAAACACTGCACATATAACAAAAATGAGTATTGAAGGTACAGTTGCACTTGCATCTTTAGCGGGAGCAATAACAGCAATATTGATTGCTACTAAAGTAACTGCTGGACCTGCATTTTTAGCACTTGCTGCTAGCCCTGCTGGAATTGCAGTTCTATTTATTGCCGCTGTATATTTTGCCGCAGCAGCTTATTCTTCATATCAGCAAATGAATGCGATTGGTGAGAAAGGCGATAAAGGTGAGAAAGGCGATAAAGGTGAGAAAGGTGAAACACTCGATCTTAAATCTGAACTACAAAAACCTGAAGTTATGAAAATATTTGAAAATAAGTTTCAAACAAAAACAGCATAACAAATTGTATAGGAGGTAAATTTTTTGTATCTGTTCAGATGCATGGCTAATGTACAAATACTGAACAAAAATTCCAGTGCTTGACACTGGGATCCAGATTGGGCACTAAGTTGATAAACACGAAAGCGGTTAATCCTTTAAACGTTTTTGATGGAACTGTGCGAAAGGGCTGGATCCCAGTGTTAAGCACTGGGATGACACCATTTGTTGTGAACTCACTTTTACCCTATGGTCTTGCCGCTATCCTGAACGGGTACAATTTTTTACCTCTTTCTTTTCTCCTTTCATCTGAATATGTAAAAGTTACAATAGCCTATCCCACACCTCAGCTACATCCTCATCAAAATCTATTACCTTTGCTTTTTTGAACTGATAGCACTTGTTAATAGATTGAATCCCTAAATCTCCTATAAAAGGGATGGCATCATTACCTAGAATTTTACCACTACGGCAGATTATCAGCCTGTCGATTAAACTATGCTTCAGTAGCTCTGTGATTAACACTCCTCCACCTTCAACTAATAACCTTGTTATACCGATTTCTGAAACAAGTTTTGATACCATGTCTTTGAGGCAGACTTTGCCAGCATTGTTTGAATTAACTACTAAGTAGTTAATGTTTTTTATTTTTTTCTTTACTTCATTGTTTGTAATTCCCCAAGTTATTACTTTGTCTGCAGTCTTTGCAATGTTATGCTCTTCCTTTAATCTCCCTTGACTATCTATAATTAGCCTTATTGGCGATCTACTTCCGAGTCCTGGTAATCTGCAAGTTAAGAGTGGATCATCATTAATAAGAGTATTGCTGCCAATCATAATTGCATCATATTTCGTTCTGAGCTCATGCACCCAGTTTCTCGTATTTTCACTTGTTATCCATTTGCTATCGCCTGTAAATGTTGCGATTTTTCCGTCAAGAGTTGTTGCGACTTTGCAAGCTATAAATGGTCTATGTAATTCTTTAGTGGTGAAAAAACCGACATTCAGTTCTTTTGCCTCTTTTTGCATAATCCCTTGCTCAACTTCAATTCCTGCTTCTTTCAGAGCTTTCATGCCTCTGCCTGAAACTCTACTATCTGGGTCAATAGTTGCAATTACTACTCTTTTTATGCTAGCTTTTATGATTTTTGCAGTGCAAGGCCCCGTGACTCCGTGATGACAACATGGCTCAAGAGTGATATATATAGTTGCGCCATGAGTTGAATCTTTAGCGTTTTGCAAAGCGACTACCTCCGCATGCGGACGCCCACCAATCCCTGTGTATCCCTCACTAACAATTGTACCATCCTTTACAATAATACACCCGACAGCAGGATTTGGTGCAACATTTCCAAGATTTTTTTCTGCAAGCCTTAATGCAATTGACATGAAATGATCATCAGTCATTAGAAAGAAGTCATTTCGTATGAGGTATCAAAAATTCTTCTGTGCTCGTGTATGGCAAATCTATCTGTCATACCTGAGATATAGTCACATATTATTACTGAACGCTGAGATTCACAAGCGAGTTTGCTCCACTCTGTGGGAAGTAGTCCTGGGTTTTCATAAAAACATTGAAAAAGTTCCTGTATTATGCGTTTTGCTTTGTTCATCGTTCTACTCAGTTTATAGCTTCTGTATATTTTTTCCATGTTGAATCTTTTCATTTCTTTTGTAGCATTCGCAACTTCTGGTGAAAATGTGACTAGCATTTTATTTAGACTTCTTACGTCTTCTACGCTTTTTATTTTGTGATCTTCAATATTTCTTTCAGTCTGAGAAACAACATCACTTATCATAGTTCCTATAGTTCCACTCAGTGATTCATGTATGAGTTTGCTCTGAGGCAATTCTGAATATCCGCTTCTTACGTCTTTAAACGTTTTTCCAATTAAAGGGACATTCAGCAAATCTTCGATGGTTACTAAATTTGCCCTGAGTGCGTCATCAAGATCGTGAACACTGTAAGCAATATCATCGGCAATTGAAGCAACTTGCGCTTCAATGCTTGAAAATTCTTCAAGTTTTAGATCATATTTTTTGTTGTATTCTAATAACAGCTGATTACTTGTAGAAGACTCCGCGTTTTGACCAAGCAAGGGACCGTTATGTTTTGCAACTCCTTCAATCACCTCCCAACTTAGATTCATACCATCAAAATCAGCATGTTTTTGTTCAAGATAAGTTAAAATCCTTATAGCTTGAACATTATGATCAAACTCATACTTCTCGTTATCAAGATTCAAATCTTGAACTGATTTCTTTAGAGCATCTTCACCTGCATGACCAAATGGAGGATGACCAAGATCATGTGCGAGCGCTATGCATTCAGTGATATCCTCATTTAAGCCAAGTCTACGCGCAATGGACCTTGCAATTTGTGCAACTTCAAGGCTATGAGTAAGCCGAGTGCGATAGTAGTCGTGCTCATAATTGATAAAAACTTGTGTTTTGTCCTCCAATTTTCTAAACGCATTAGAGTGAATGATACGGTCCCTATCACGCTGAAAGCAGCTGCGATTCTCATCTTCTGGCTCTTTGAAGTATCTCCCTTTTGTTTTGCTTGGAAAACATGCATAATTTAATAGAAAGTTATTGTTTGACATGTAAAATTTCTACTATAATAAGTTATCAATAATAAACGGTGGTTACTATGTCAACAAATTACAACATCAACTTAACTGATAATGCACTAAAAAAAATCCACTCTCTTGCAGAGCAGGAAGGGGATAAGAGTTCCATTTTACGGGTTGCAGTTTCAGGTGGTGGATGTTCTGGCTTCAAATACAATTTTCTTATGGATCAAATGAATAAAAATCTATCTTTGGATGATGAAGACGATGATTACGATGATGAGTTTGATGACGAAGACGAAGATGATGACTATGAAGAAAGTGAGGACTATAGAAGCCACTCCAGTTTTAGCGAAAAAGGTAAAGATATAGTAATTAATGATGAAAATGGAAACCCTGTATTAATGGTTGATAATTGTTCAGCAAAATTTTTAAATAACTCAGTTATAGATTATACTGAGGATCTCAGTGGTTCTGGTTTTCAAATAAAGAATGCCTTTGCTAAGTCTCAATGTGGTTGTGGTAACAGTTTTTCGGTTTAATTATTACTAAAACTTAGATGCCTTCTGGATCTTTTAAACATGGGTGGTAATGTAGCACTAGAACTAACTTCCGTAGATAAAAGCTTCAAGAACAATTCTGCTGTTGTAAAGGATATCAACTTAAGTGTCACAAGAGGGCAAGTAGTAGCGCTGATTGGCGATTCAGGTGCAGGGAAAACAACTATATTGCAAATCGCAGGCTTGTTGGACAAGCCAACTTCAGGTATAGTTACGATAGATGGAATAAATTGCACACAAGCCAGTAATAAGCATAAAACTCATGTAAGAAGAAATTTTCTTAGTTTTGTTTATCAATTTCACTATTTGTTACAAGAGTTATCGGTGTTGGAAAATATTATGCTTCCTCAACTCATTGCAGGAAAAAGCAAAGCTGAAGCAAAAAAAAATTCGCAAGCAATGTTGGAAAAATTTGGTCTGGAAAACAAAGCAAGTAGCATGGTATCTGAAGTTTCGGGTGGGGGAAGGCAGAGAGTTGCAATTGCAAGAAGCATTGTAAATTCTCCAAAGCTTTTACTTGCAGATGAGCCAACAGGAAATTTAGATCCAACAAATTCTTTTAAGGTGTTTTTACTGCTACATTCGTACGTAAAGGAAAATAACAGCTCTATGCTTATAGTAACACACAATCATCTCCTTGCAGAAAAGGCAGACTGCATTTTCCAATTGAGAGATCGATCATTAGTGAAGTTGTGAATAGGAAAAATAGCACAATTTCTATGCCTTATACTTATCTAACCAATGATCATTAACAGAGTACAACTCGCATGAAATGCTTTCATTGCTTTTTATACATGGACTTTTTAACTTACGCTGTTTACTTAGGAAACACCCCGATAACATAAACACAGCTAAAACAAAAAATAATAGCTTTTTAAACATAACAAAACCCTTTTATTTATATTACTACACTCATTTCTCTTGTTTGTAAAGGTTAGGCATATTCTTTTTCCCTTACCTCTTTTTTGACCTTTTGAGAAGAAATAGTTGCACTGTTTAAGCGCAGTTTTATATAACCATCTACGATTTGAGTCACTTCCTCTTCTTTATCCCTTAGAAAGTGATTAGTATCGTCTATTATATGGTATTTCATGTGATCACTTTTTACTGAATTTATTAACCTTTTTGCTAATTCTGTTACATCGCTTTCTTCTGAGATTGTATCGTTACTGCTTTGTATTATAAGCCCAGAAACTGGACAGGGAGAAAGAAAAGAAAAATCGTACTTAGTTACCGGAAGAGAAAGAGCAATAAAACCCACTATCTCAGGGCGGCGCATTGTTAGCTGCATAGCCACCCATGCTCCAAAAGAAAAGCCAGCGATCCAAATTGGAACGTTGCTAGGATTATGTTCCTGAAGCCAGTCAATAGCTACCGCAGCGTCAGTTAATTCTCCTATACCCTTATCAAAAGTTCCGGTAGATTTTCCCACACCACGAAAGTTAATTTTCAATGCAGAAAAATTGTTATCGATAAAAGACGTATATGTACTATGTACAATTTTACTATCCATATTACCACCATATTGAGGATGATGATGTAAAACCAGCACAACCGGCGCGTTGGCATCTTTGCTTTGGTGGTATTCACCTTCTATTTTTCTTGTTGCATTATTCAAAAAAACTTCAACCATGGTAACTCCTAATAAGAACCCGCTTGACAGGTATTGATGACGTGAGTTATTAATTATGTATTAATTTCGCTGTTTTTGCAATAAATTTTTTATCGTGTTAAAGCTAACGTACATAGTTATGGTTATAGTTGATGGTAAACTTATTTAAATGACAGATGAGTCCATTTTCTTTAGAAAATAGTGGTTGCGTATATGCTGATTACAATGCAACTGCTCCAATTAGTGAAAATGTAAAAAAAAGTATATTTGAGGTCTTGTTAAAACAAACGCTCAATCCATCATCACTACATAAAAGAGGACAAGAAGCGAGGAAGATTCTTCAGGATGCAAGAGATAACGTACGTGGTGCTATTGGCGTCTCAAGTGATAAAGAAATAGTTTTTACGTCTGGTGCAACTGAAGCGAATAACCTTGTTATGAGAGGAATAGCAGGCTACCTGCATGTAATTTCAGCCATAGAGCATCCTTCAATTCTTAATTCTGCATGTAATCCATATATAATACCCGTTAATCAGGAGGGCATTGTTGACTTTTTAGAGCTAGAAAAAATTCTAAGTGAACTTAAAGGAAACAAAGCAATAGTTTCAGTGATGATGGCAAATAACGAAACCGGAGTTATTCAACCTATTGAGGAAATAGCTGAAATAGCCCACAAATTTGGAGCAATTTGCCACACTGACATTGCTCAAAGTGTTGGGAAAATTAAAGTTAATATGGAAGATTTAGGAGTGGATTTACTCACTTTATCTGCCCATAAATTTGGCGGTGTAGCAGGCAGTGGGGTTTTAATATTCAATAAAGAACTTGCGATAGAACCTATTATAATAGGTGGTGGACAAGAGAAGGGATTTCGTGGTGGTACGGAAAATATTGTTGCGATTGCAGGCCTTTCTGCTGCACTGCAAAATATTCCAGACCTTCTATCAAAAATGGATGAAGTAAAGGAGCTACGCGATCAATTAGAGTGTGAATTATTAAATCTTGCCAGTGACATAAGAATCTTCGGTAAAAACTCTAAGAGGCTGCCAAACACAAGTTTTATTTATATGCCAGGAGTAAAGAGTGATGTGCAGCTCATGCATTTTGACTTGAATCATATTGCAGTTAGTAATGGCTCTGCATGTTCTTCTGGAAAAGTTGAGCCTTCTCATGTTTTGCTTGCAATGGGGGCAACAAAAGAGCAAGCAGAGTGTTCAATTAGAATCAGTATAGGTTCAGAAACTAAACCACAAGACATAAAAAAAATAGTGGATTGTTGGTATAATATCTACAAGAAGAACTCCTTGGTATAGATAATACGTGGTACCATGCAGGGAGCTATAAATTAGATGTAAAAAATTACTTTACAAACTTCGCCAGCCCCTTTATCATGAGACTGAAGCTATTGTATTTGCTTTCGCCAATCTGCAGATTAAAAGGTAAGGATTACTTAATGTATCGGCGTCTTATGTTCAATTTTTTGCAGTATATAGA
>CACPSE010000020.1:0-22103 GCA_902636535.1 uncultured Wolbachia sp.
AATTTCTTAAATATTTTCTTAAATTTTATAGCTAATCAGTACTGGGATGACACCATCATAAAGTGAAATGAGATCCCAGTGTCACGCACTGGGATGACAAGAGGGGGCACTGCCCTCTTGGATGGAAACCAGTGTCTGGGCACTGCCGTCATAAAGGAACCAGTGTCAGTTACTTGGATGACGTCTCACCATGTCATCCCAGTGCGTGACACTGGGATCTAGCCTTTATTATTTGGTTGAAATTAAGTCTTCTGGATCTCAGTGTCAGCTACTTTCATGACACCATTCTTTTTTCTGGATCCAAGTAGTCAAGCTACTCGGATGACACCAGTTGTTGTAAACTCACTTTTTCTCGATTTTTTGGTTTATCTTGTCTACCTATTTTGCCACTTTGCTGAACGGATACCAAAACCTTCTATCTATTATTTCTTAAACCACTATGCTGAACATATACAAAAAAATAACCAAAGTGCACATAGCAGTAATAACTGGAGGGAAAACTAGAAGAATTGGCGTTTTTTTAATAAAGTAATTCTGAGAAGGTTTTAAGAAAAAGGCGATGTAAATTATCGGTAAAAAGTACAGAGCGTTGAGTATAGTACTAACAATTAACACTAGAGTTACAAACACAGAAAGTATTACATTGCCAGAGTTGAAAACAGCTTGAAAAATGAGAAATTTACCCCAAAAAGTCGGAGCAGGTGGCACCCCTATCATAGACAATGCACCTATAGCAAATGCTGTCATGCTAATTGGCATACTGCGTCCTATACCGTAAATCTTATCTATATATTTCTCACCTGCTCTCGTTATTATTGCTCCGGCAACGAAAAACAAAGTGATTTTTGCAAATGCGTGGCAAACTAATTGAAAAATTGCAACCCTCATGCTGAGCTCACTAAAAATTGAAGCGAATAATATAATATACGACAATTGAGAGATGGTAGAGTAAGCAAGCAATTTCTTTAATTCTTTTTGCTTTAATGCAATCAATGATGCAGTAATAATAGTAAATCCAGCAGCGTACGGAAGCCACCCTCCAGCAAACCAATTTTGCTGCGCAAAACGTTGCATGTTATCGACGCCGAAAGTGTATAATATAACTTTTATGATGATGAAAACTCCGGATTTCACAACAGCAACAGCATGCAGTAGTGCGCTTACAGGAGTTGGTGCAACCATTGCTTTTGGTAACCAAAAATGCATTGGCATTAATGCAGCTTTTCCTATTCCGTAAATCAGCATAGCAAAACACACCGCAATAAAAGTGCTGAGTGAAGTATCAAATTTGAATATTCCACCACTTACAAAATCTAAAGTATGAAATTCATTATATAAAAGGCCTATTGCAGGAAAAAATAATACCAAAGAAGAGAAAAATAGCACACCAAAGTAATAGCGTCCTGCAATCATTGATTCATTTGTTGAGTTGTAAGTAACCAAAGGGTACGTACTAATAGTTAGAAGCTCATAAAAGACAAATGTAGCGAGCAAATCTCCAGAAAAAGCAATAAACATTGCACAGCTAATCGATATTGAAAAAAAGCATAGAAAACTTGAGTGATTGCTATCAGCATAGTTATTCTGCATATAACATATTGCATATATACTGGTTAGTATCCACAAAAACGATATTAATAAACTGAACACTACTCCAGTAGATCCTAGCTTTAAACTAATATGCAAATTATTACCAAAATCCATGAGAATAAATTGAGAATAATCGCCATATACCCAATATAAAGTGCACAGACACGTATACGCAAATAGAAGCATAGAAGAAGCAACAGTAACGCTACTGCTTACTTTTGGCCATTTACTAGTAAAAAAATAGCTAACGCACTTAAAAGTGGAATTAACGCAGTAATTAATAAATAATTCTCGGTAACTGAAAATGGTAAGGAAAGATACATTAAGATATAGTCCATTAAATTTTCTGCTTAGGTAAAGCTAGAATTATACTCAAATCATAGAAAAACTGCTATTTTTTTTAGTTGTTGTATATGCTATAGCTATATCGCGATTCATTCCACAACTGTACGAACATTTGTTTTTGTTAAACACAACAAAGATGTCATCCCAGTGCTTGACACTGGGATCCAGGAAAGTTTGCTTGTAAACTAGCATAGAAAAACGTTTTCGATGAGATTGCAGAAAGCCAGTGTCTGGGCACTGGGATGACAAAGGAGGACAGTGTCAAGCACTGACCATTTGCTGTGCAGTTTACCTTTAAAAATGAATGTTCATACAGTAAGCCATAGGATGACAAAAGAGTAAACTTTATCTGTGTGAGCTATAGACGCAAATTACAACAAATGCAGTAGCGTAATCTCCATCGTCACTTAGAGAAAGATGAATTTTGGAGATAAAATCCTTTCTGACAGCAATATATGGTTTTCCTCTTACATCGCTGTATATTTCTATACCTTTCATTGTAATACCCTGACCACTACCTCGTGCTTTAACAAAAGCTTCTTTTGCTGCAAAGCGTTTAGCAAAATACCTTGCTCGCATTTCTTGACTATTATACTTTCTACTTAGCTCTATTTCCTTTTCAGTGTAGATTCTATTGAGAAATTTTTCCCCGTATTTTTGTAATATCCTCGATACTCTTGGTATATATACTATGTCAGTGCCGATACCGTGTATCATTTTGCGCTAAAGTGATTTATTGCTTCCTCAATCTGCATTTCCTTTACCTCTCCAGTTGCTCTATTTTTTACTTCAACTATCTTTTCATCTATTGCCTTTTTTCCGACAATTATTTGCCACGGCAAGCCTATCAGATCCATTCTAGAAAATTTTACTCCTACCCTCCCTTCCGTATCATCGTAAAGCACTTCATCGCTCTTCAAAGCTTTGTATATTTTATCTGCAGCCTCCGTTACTTTCGTTTGTAAATTGATTAAACCAATTCTGAAAGGAGCTACCGCCTCTGGCCAGATAATTCCTTTATCATCATGAAAAGCTTCTATTATTGCTCCAACAAGTCTTGAAACCCCAATGCCATACGAACCCATATGTATATTGACATTTTTTCCATCTTGAGAAGTAACACTTGCCTTCATAGGCTTTGAATATTTGTCGCCAAAATAAAAAATATGCCCTATTTCAATACCTTTACTAACATTTAACTGTTCTTGCGATATAGAGCAAGTTTTAGGGTCATGCATATCATCTGCAACTGCGTATATACTCTTCAAACTTTCAATATCTTCACTTTCTAGTAGTTCAGAAAATTTATTGTCATAATATAAAGTGCTCTCACCAGTGTTTGCCAATATATGAAACTCGTGGCTCAAATTTCCTCCAATTGGCCCAGTGTCTGCTCTCACTCCAATTGGAGTAAGTCCCATGCGTTTGAAGATTTTTATGTAAGTTTTGTACATCAAATTATATGAATTCAGTGCGCCTTCGTAATCTACATCAAAACTGTATGCATCCTTCATCAAAAATTCCCTACCCCTCATAACGCCATAACGTGGTCTTACTTCATCACGAAACTTCCATTGAATTTGATATAAACAAAGTGGCAAATCTTTGTAACTTTTTACCACATCTCTAATTAAATCAGTTGCCACTTCCTCATGCGTTGGACCGAAAAGCATATCTTCCTCATGCCTATCCTTTATACGTAGCATTTCCTTACCGTAATCATCATAGCGTCCTGATTCTCGCCAAAGATTTGCCGGTTGCACACAAGGCATCAACACTTCAATAGCGCCAGATTTATCCATTTCATCTCTGATAATGTCTTCAATATTTTTAAGCACGCGCAGACCGAGCGGTAACCAGGAATAAATGCCAGATGCTACCTGTTTTATTAAACCTGCACGTAAAGAATATTGATGGGAGATAATTTTAGCATGGGCAGGCTTTTCCTTTAGAGTTGGCAGGTAATATTTGGATAAACGCATATAATAGATCTGATTGCATTAAACAATCTTAATACAATCAGACCTGTAGGTAAACTTATTTTAATGAGGAAAGACTGGGCCACCTCTCTGTGAATTTAAAAATTTAATGCGTTCCTTGAGAGAAGAAGGAGGTGAATTTGGCACTTCATTATTCACTAGGTCCACATTATTCATTTTTGTTACAGGAGATCTCATTTGTAAACCAGCGGGCTTTAGTGGTGCTAGTGGCTTCTCTACCTTTGGCACAGAATGTGACGGAGATGTGGTATCAGATCCATAATCACTATCAAGACTCTCGCTTCTTTCTCTATGGAGCGATTGGGAGCCTGAAGATACCTGCTCAATAGGTTCTGGGTCTGTCTCCCAATCTTCATCATCAGATACATTACCACTATCACTTGATACACTACTATTCCGTGGTAGTGGGATCATAGCTGATATTTTACCATATACTCCTTCCAGTTTATTTGACTGTTGTTCGTCGTCCTCTTGCTCTCCAGAAATTCCTTTCCTTCGGCTTTTGAGCCTTTTGGACAACTCAGCCACCGAATCTCCATTTTGTCGCTCGCCACCTCCCGGGGGTTCGTATTTTTTACGAGGGGGAGTGTTTTCTTGTGTAGTACCAACAGAAGATTTTTCACCAGTAGTGTTATTCTTTTGTGGGTTCCAATTTTTCAAACCTCCAGAAGGCAGAGGAGGAGGTGGTGGTGGTGCACCGCTTGGTGAAGGCGAAGATGCATTATTATTTTGAGGGATTGCTATACTAAGTATTGGCTGAGGTTGTAGAGGAGTAGGCTGATTAATATTAACATGTTCCAAACCCCCCACTTCCGTCTGTGATCCAATATCTTTCTTAACAGCCACAAGATCTTGTGGCTGAGGAGTAGGCTGATTAATATTAACATGTTCCAAACCTCCCACTTCCGTCTGTAATCCAATATCCTTCGAATCAATTTTTTTTCTAATTAGTTCATCTTTCAAATTAGTATTATCTTCATGCACAGGTTCCTCTGTTGTTGACTGTTTAGATCCAGTCTGCTGTTCTCCACTAAGATCTATTTTTTTCTTATCACCAGCTCTAGAAACGGCCAGTCTAATAAGACATATCACTGAAACCAGCGCAACAATCGCAGAAACAGCAAAAATTGCTAAGGGAACTGCTTCAATTGCGCCAGAACCAGAAACTGCTGCAATAACATAAGGAAAATATATATAAGCTGCAACGGCAGATACACATAATGATAAAGCAGCAATCGAAATTCTAAGGTTGGATGTAGACATTTTTTACCTCATTAACCAATAGAACATTAATAATAACTAGATTATCAACAGTGTCAATAATTAATTATGAAAAATAAAGTCAAAATTCGAATAGATAAGCTATAAGTAATATACGATCAGCAATAGCTATACAATAGACTTCTTGCATAATCCAAACTAAGTAGAAAAAAGGTGTCATCCAAGTAGCTGACACTGCTCTCCTTTGTCATTCCAGTGCTTGACACTGGAATGACACCGAAGGGGCTACTGCCGTCTTGGATGGAAACCAGTGTCAGCTACTTGGATGACATCATAAGGGGCTGCTTGAATGACACCAGTAGTTAATCTCATGTTGAAAAATCATTTTATGATCTAAATCAGTTTTTTTACAGGTAACTTCTAAGCTTATCAATTTTTCCAAGATCTTCTTAAGTTCTGAAAGTTGCAAACTTTTCAAATGAGATTTAAAACTCTGCAATTGTTTAAAAAACAATGGAGGGCTTAGCTGATCAATCGCAGCCTGCTCACTCATTCCACCTTGCACTGACAGCAAAACGGTTTCAAGGCGTAGGAAATAATTTGATATAATGCGAATTAGTGCTATCGGTGAAAAATTTTCTTGCGATATCAATGCATCAGAAATTCTAATGAAACGCGACATATCTTTACTTGCTATGGCAGAGCATAGATCATCAAGTGTAGCATAGTCGTTGCCGGAAGTTGAAAAGCATAATTCTATATCAGTAAGTTTTAGGTCTTTTCTCTCCCCTAAGTACAAAACTAACTTTTCAAGTTCTGAACATATAGGCAGTTTGCTATGATTAAAGTAAGATTGCAAATGGTAGATTATCTCATTTGTGCATTTTACATCATTTTGTTTTAAGTAACTTGATATAATATCATAAAGATTACTGTTGCTGTCCTTATAGCAAGCAATTACACCAAAAATTTTTGAACTCTCCATATAACTTTTAGTCGCAGAATTATATGGAAGATCACTTGCTACCATCATTACATAATGACCACTTGCGTTATAATCCAATACATTTTTTAACTCCTTGGATATACCTCCACTCACATTTATCAGCTTAATTAATTTTTTGCTGGTAAACATCGAAATGTTTGCCAATTCAGAAAACAGTAAACTGGGTGACTTATTCACTATTGCAAAATCCATCACCTGAACTGAATACTCATCCAAATTAGCAATTATTTCTTGTACATAAAAACCAACCCTACTGTTATCACTTCCATGAATTAACACACCACTTAAAGCATCAGGTTTCTCTAGGAATTTTTTAACTTTGGATGGTGTAACCCTCATGCCACCTATATGATATCATTCTCATTTGATTGTACATGAGTATCCAAAGACTCTGAGCCTTCTTGTACAATATTATGCACATCATCTGCTGTACTCTGCACATTATCCGACTCTTTTGTTTTTCCTGTAATATAATTATAAAATTTTTTTACAGGTTGAGATATATATTTGGAAAAAAATCCTTCTTCGCTCATATTGCTTACTCCATAAAATTAACAGTTTATCACTAGCATATAAATAATAATATAGCAAAAACTATTTTGTGCTAAGATAGTGATGTTTTATAATGAGTATATTACAAAATTATTAACATTCGAGACTAAAATTAAGCCAACCTGCTTAATACTAGCCTTATAAAATAAGCGATAATTAAATATACGGCTGCAACAAGTATAATTGCAGGGCCAGTTAACAAATCAAAACTTGCAGATAACATGAGACCCGATATCCCAGAGATCACAGAAAAAACTGTTGCAACAATAATCATTTGCATTGGAGTTTTTGAGATGAGCCTTGCAGATGCTGCTGGTATTAGCAAAAATGCAGCAATGAGTAATATTCCTATTAGTTGGGCAGCAATTGCTATAAATATAGCAAGAGTGATTAAAAATTCTAGTCTAACAAAATTAACATTAATCTTCTCAACTACTGCTAAATCTTGATTAATTGAAATCATTAACCAATAACGCCATCTAAATATTAATATCAAAGTAACTATTAGAGAGGTTAAAAAAATCGATATTATATCACTTTGATCGAGCGTTAATATATCACCAAACAGTGAGCTAATAATACTATTATTGCCAGATGGAAGAAAAGACATAAGTATTAAACTCGATGATAAAACTACATTGGTAACAATGTTCAATATCGTATCAGCAGAATATAATCTGTTAAAATTAAGAGAAAGTAGTATAGCAAATGTAATTGCAATGAGCATTATGCTAAGCGATGGGCTAATCTTAAAAATTAAAGCAAGTGCAACACCAAGCAATGAAGAATGGGACAAACTATCACCAAGATAAGATAACCTTTGCCATATCATAAACGATCCTAAAGCGCCTGTTACTAGGCTAATTACGACTACTGCAACTAGACTGTTGATGAAAAAGTCCTGGGTAAACATTTCAAACATGCTATATGGCTATTAGATAACTGACAACAAATCTATCTTCGGATATTAAAACGTTATGGGTTCTGCATGCTGCACCGGTTGTCATAAATTCAAAATTTAAACCTTTTTGTTCCATAAGATAGGACTTCACTGAAGAACTTGGTATATTGCGTGTTTTACCAGTACCTATTATCAAAATTTCTATTTCCTCTGTTAAAAAAGATTTAAAATGTTCCTTGCTATTTATATCACTTTCTTTCAATTCAATCACCTTTTCAGGAAAAATTATAATTGAGCCGCAATATTCTCTATTATTCACTAAAAATTTTCCTTCCCTATAACCATTTATAAGATTTTTATCCTTGAGAATTAAAGGAGTTATATCCATAAAGTCAAACTATTAATTGAGTGTTGCATACCCACCATTCTGGTTGCTTTTTTCCGATATTAACTGCAGCAGCTTTTGCATTTTCCTCACTATCGAATATTCCAAAACATGCTACACCACTGCCTGACATGCGAGAAAGTATAGAGCCTTCTTGTGACTCAAGTGTTGATATCACATCCTTAATTTCAGGTACAAGGCTTATTGCTATTTCTTGAAGATCGTTTCTCGTCTCTTTAAGAAGCTTCAACAAATCCTTTTCAGCGTCATCGCTCCATTTAATTGGCTCAGAAAATTTTCCTTCATGTTTGGAAAATACCTCTGGTGTACTCAAAAACTTTTTTTTCGGTTTCACAAGCACCACATTTGTGGGTAAGGAAAATTTTTGGACATAGCACAATTCTTCGCCAATACCTCTAACAAAAACAGGCTTGCTATCTACGCTTGCGGGAACATCAGCGCCAACGCTTAGGGCTATTTCATTTAAAATCGTCCTATCAATCTCCCACAGCTTCCCTAGCGTGCGTATCACAGCTCCAGCATCTGAGGACCCGCTACCGAGTCCTGCAGCAATTGGTATGTTCTTTACAACTCTGATAGAAACTCTAGTACGCACTGGAGCATGTCTAAGCAGCAGATTAACCGCTTTCATTACAGTGTTATACTGGTTATTTATTCTAGACTCGGAGTTTATAAATTCAACTGTAGAGTTATCGTATCTAGAATCCTTCTCACCTACTTTTATTTCCAAAAAATTAGAGAGATTAGCAAAGACAAATAAACCTTCAATCAAGTGATATCCTGTTTCCTTCTTATTTACAACATGCAAAAAAAGATTGATTTTTGCAGGCGCCTTTACACAAAAACTTTTCATTATATATCTTCACTAACACTATTTTTACATTATATGTATAATGCTATTTTAGTCAACTTTATATAAGGTTTTCGCACTTCTGATGAGATCAAATGCCATAAATCCTAATTTCTCTGTATGGGTAAATGCGTCCGCTGGTACAGGCAAAACAAAAATCTTAATAGACAGAGTATTGAGACTTTTATTAGAAAACAAAAGAAATATTCTTTGCTTAACATTTACCAACGCTGCAGCAAACGAAATGGAGAATCGCATTCACAGCATACTCAGCAAGTGGGCAATATGCTCAGAGAGTGAATTAATAATGGATCTGGAACAACTAGATTTCTTTCCGATGTCATCCCAGTGCGTAACACTGGGATCTCAGCACCCCTACTTGTCATCCCAGTGCGTGACACTGGGATCCAGAAAAAATAAAGATTATTTAACAAGAGCAAGAAGGCTTTTCTCTGAACTGGAAAATCTTGGTCTAACTATACAAACCATACACGCTTTCTGTTACAAATTAATCTCCAGCTTTCCTATAGAAGCTGGCATTGCTCCAAATTGCACGCTGAGCGAATGCAAAGAATTACATTCCATCATATTCAATAAAGTGCTTCATAACGAAACTGTGCAAGATAGTATAAACTTCATTGCAACTGAAATTGATGAAAATAAACTACGCGATTTGCTTTATACTTTATGTGTAAAAAGATCGATGTCAGCAAATGATTCGAAATATATCAAAGATAAATTGAGCGCCCCAGATGAAATTCATGACTTACAGAGTGAAACAATTGAGCACGTGGGAAGACTAGCCGAGATATTAAGTGAAGGCAGTAAAAGAGATCAGAGTTATAGTGAAATACTTTATTCTACTGTCATCCCAGCTGGGATCCAGAAAAAAAGAACCAGTGTCAGCTACTCGGATGACACCGGAATAAAGTGGAATGACACCAAAATAGAAAACCTAGCCAAGGTATTTCTAAAATCAGAATCGCACGAAAAAAAGAGCATATCATCCATTGCAACAAAAAGTATTTTGGAGAAATTCAAAGATGCAGAGCAAACAATAGAGAGCGTTCAGAATGTAGTATTTACCCATATAAGAGACATGAACTCTTATCAAATATTCAAGAGAACCAGTAGCTTACTTGGTGTATTTAAAGTATATGTTGATTTATATAATAGTGAAAAATCAAAAAATGCACTGCTTGACTACAATGATATAATCAACTTAGCAACAAATCTTCTCAGCAATCCAAACTATAAAGATTGGATATTGTTTAACTTGGATCAAAAAATAGATCACATCCTTGTTGACGAGGCACAAGACAATAGCATCAGCCAGTGGAAAATTATAACAAATCTCTGCGATGAATTTTTTGCCGGCAATGATGAAAAGCGAACCTTATTTGTAGTTGGTGACGTAAAACAATCCATATACAGATTTCAAGGAGCAAATCCCCATCTATTCAACTATATGCAACAATACTTTCATACGAAAACTGGTGGTAGAGATTGGATATCATGCCAACTTGAAAAGTCATTTCGTTCAACTCCAGAAGTTTTGATGCTTGTAGATAGAATATTTAATAACTTCCGCGCAGAAATATCTTTTAATGATAATGAAATAAAACATGTTCCACATAGAGAAAATGATCAAGGATATATTGAAATTTGGCCAGCGTTACCAAGGCGCAAAGAGAAAGAACAGCAAGCTTTACAAATTCCTCTGACATGCAAGGAAGGTTATACAATAGCAGATCGATTACTTGCTCAAACAATAGCTAACAGAATTCACAATTGGTTAAACGAAGGGCGGATTTTAGTCGCTAAAGATCGCCATATAGAACCAAGAGACATTATGGTTCTGGTACGACAACGAAACGTATTAGTTGATTACATAATAAGCGAACTTAAAAAAGCAAACGTGCCAGTTGTAGGCCGGGATTATTTTAGAATTATGGACTATATAGCCGTGCAGGACTTAATAGCTTTGGCCGAATTTTTACTCCTCCAGGCAAATGATTTAGCTCTTGCAAATGCTTTAAAATCACCGCTATTTAATTTCACCGAGGATGATTTATTTAACATTGCATACGACCGTAAAGAGCATTCACTATGGGAAAGACTTCAAGATTATCATGGGGTTATCTATAGTGAATTAAACTATCTCATTAACTTATCTTACGCAGAATCCCCTCTTACATTATTCACGCATATACTGCGCACAGGTAAGAATAAATTTGCTGCAAGGCTAGGTCTTGAGTGCTTCGAGGTTCTAGACGAATTTATGAACCTTGTGTTGCAATTTGAGAACCCATCTCTTCAAGCGTTTGTTCAGTGGATCAAGGAGAATAACCCGGAGATTAAGAATGATATGCAATCAGAACGCAATGCTGTGCGAATAATGACAATTCATAAATCAAAAGGTCTGCAAGCTCCCATAGTATTTTTGGTTGATACAAACACAGTGCCAAGAAACAGTGAAAGCATTATCTTTGATGGAACAGAAGTGCCATTTTGGTGTGGAAAAAACAACAACGCTTATTGCGATCAAGTAAAAAGAGAGAAAAAACTAGAGGATTATAATGAATATTTGCGTTTATTATACGTAGCACTCACGCGTGCTGAAGATGAGTTATACATCTTAAGTAAAGAGCCAGTGCAAAAGGGCTCTTGGTATGATCTAATCACTCAGTATGGAACATCATATGAAAAGAAACAAGCATACTTACAGCCAATATTTAAAGAAAAAGTTGAAGAGCTATGTGTGAACGCAAACTACCCTTACATTTATAAAAAACGTGATTACTTTGACGTTCCGGTCATTTCCCTTCCACCAGCTTTAGCCCACTCTTCGGTGTCATCCCAGCGTCCTCCCCTGTCATCCCAGTGCTTGACACTGGAAAAAGAAGAAAAGCCAGCATCAGCTACTCTCTCTTCGATGTCATTCCAGCACTTGATGCTGGAATCCAGAAAAAAAGAACCAGTGTCCGCTACTTGGATGACAAATAGGGGTACTGGAATGACAGAAAGTAGCACTGGGATGACAGATGGTTATGCAAGAGGCCTGATCATTCACAGCATATTGCAGTATATGCCCAAGATAGAAAAAGAAAGGAGAAAAAATTGGGTCAGAAAATATCTTGACAATATAAACACCAGTGAAGATAAGGATGAAATTTACAGTAAAATATTAGCTTTTAATGAAAAATATGGCTATTTGTTTGATTTGGAAGGTAAGTCAGAAATTACACTGAGTGGAATAATTGATGGCAAGTCAGTATTAGTACGACTAGATAGGCTATGCATAACGCAAGACAAAGCAATCATAATTGACTACAAATCACACCGTAACGTTTCTGTTTCCTCATTAAATGAAATAAAAAAGCAAATGTTGACCTATAAAACCTTAGTGCAAGAAATATCTCCAAACAAGCAGGTAGAGTTCATGGTCATTTGGGTAGAAGATTTAACTCTGCAATCTGACTTTTGATGAAACTTGATTGCAAGAGTGCGGTAAAAGAATCTATAGCTAAAGTAATTCTGGTTTAGCAACAATTTAAAAAACGACAAATTTGTCATCCCAGTGCCTCCTTCTCCTGTTATTCCAGTGCCCTCTTTCTTGTCATCCCAGTGCCTCTATAGTGTCATCCCAGTGCTTGACACCCATTTGTTCCTATAGTTGTCTTTTCTCGTCTACCTTATTTTGCCACTCTGCTGAACAGATACAGATAAAGAAACTTACATTTCAATTATTTCACAATTTCTGTATAATCTTAAAAACTCAATTAGTGCGTTATGAAGATAATAATAGGTAATGCTAGTAAGGAATTAGGGGAATCAGTAGTTAACCGGCTAGATGTTCAACCATCCTCTGCTTGGATATCAAAGTTTGCTGATGGTGAGGTCAATGTAGAAGTAGCAATTGATCTATATAATCAAGAAGTATACATAGTACAATCTCTTTCTCCCCCTGTGAATGATAACCTTATGGAGCTTCTGCTTATAATTGATGCAGTAAATAGGTCAGGAGCAAAAAGAATAACGGCAATTATTCCTTATTATGGATATAGCAGGCAAGATAGAATTATCAAAAACAATAATATGCAATCTGCTTTAAGTGCTAAATTAGTTGCAAATCTTATTCAAACTGCAGGTGCAAGTAGTGTCGCAGTTATTGATTTGCACTCAAATCAAATTGAAGGATTCTTTGATGTACCGATAACTAATTTGAACTGTTTTGAAGCATTTGTTGACTCTATAAACACGGAAAATTTGGCAATTGTTGCACCTGATGTTGGAGCAATCGGCAGAGCACGTGCTTTTGCGAGGGCTTTAGAGGAAAAGTACAAGATGGAGCTGAGTGATAAGATTATTGTAGTAGATAAATATAGGGAGAAAGCAGGCACATCTCAAGTAATGAACATAATAGGAGAAGTTGCAAATAAAAATTGTGTCATTGTTGATGATATAGTTGACTCTGGTGGAACGTTGTGTAATGCAGCTCTTGCTTTAAAAAATTGCGGAGCAAAGTCCGTAATTTCATGCATCACACACGGTGTGCTTTCAGGAAGTGCAGTTGAGAAAATCTCTTCCTCTTCTTTAGATAAGTTAGTGATTACGGATACCATACTTCACAAACTTGAAAAAACTGGTAAAATAGAAGTTGTTTCGGTTGTAAATATTTTAACTCACTTCATCCAAGGAGGTAGAAATGCCAGCTAAGTCAACAGAAGACGTTATTACTTCACTAATAGAATTTGCAAATAAGAGAAAAATAACAATTACCAAAGAAGAAATGCTTAAAATTGCACAGCTTGTAAGGATTAAGTTATCAAATGACGAGATTGATCACTACTCCAAAGAACTGACAATGCTGGATTGGATACATGATACTTTATTGCAAGTTAATACTGAAGGTGTTTCTCCTATGCGTTATGGCAGTATAGACAAAGACATTCATGTACGCGATGATGTTATAAATTCTCAAAACATTAAAGAAGAGATATTGTCCAATACAAAACCTGAGCATGGGGATTTCGTAGTGCCAAAGGTTATAAACGATTAAGGTAAAACAAGCTTATATCAAATCTACATCAGGAAAGCGGCAAAATAAGATAGACAAAGTTACTTGGATGACATCATAGGGCTTGCATGATATCCTTCTTGGTAAAGTAAGAAATCTGTCTCTAGTTTTACTTTACTTTCTTGAGTGGACTTGCTAAACTAATAGTACATTATGTTAATTTAATTTTACCAAGGGGGTGGGTATGATTCCAAAAACACGTAAAGAAGCGTTTAAAGTTCTAGAATTGTCAGAGAGTGCAAGCGCAGAAGAGATTAAGAAAGCATATCACAAGCTTGCACTCAAATGGCATCCCGATAAATGGTCAGACAAAAGCCAAGAAGAGCAAAAGACAGCAACAGAAAAGTTTAAAGAAATATCAGTAGCATATGGAATATTAACAGGCGAGATCAGCGAAGAATTCATCAGCAACCAACCTAATGATAACTGGGCTGATGAATTCTCAGAAAACCATCGTAAAGAATTTCGCAAAGGTTGCTACGGTTCGCATTTGAGTGAAGAGGAAAAAGATTTATTTTATGCTCTTGAAACACAAGATCTAGCCCAAACAAAAACTTTGTTAAAAAAAGTTCAGAACATCAATGTACAAACCAAAATTGCTGATATATATACTGGAAATTCAATATTATACTACATTGTAAACAATTCTTGTAATGATCCTAAGTCTGGTTGGATAGAGCTTCTTGAAGAAGTTTTATCAAAATACAGCGCTAATAACTCAACACCAGTTCATAACAGCATTGCCGATCCATGCTCGATAATTAACATAATAGATGTTAATATTAAGGGGCGGTGTGGTACCCCCTTGCGTGATGCGTGCATACTAGGCAACCTTGATGTTGTAAATGTGCTTTTAAGGCATGGGGCAGACCCTAACGTATACAAACAAGGCGATTTCGCACCACTTTGTGGGGATTTAGAATATGCTTTAAAAACAGGCGAAAATGATATTGCTAAAGCGCTTTTTGCACATGGTGCTAAAGTTGATCATTTAACAGGCATGATAATTACCGCTCATATTACAGAATATAGTCAGAGTACAATAGAAACATTCTTACCATATACATGTAATTTTTTCAAAAATAAGATGTTAAAATCCATTGTTGAAAGCAATTGTGCAGAAACCGATCATGATATTAAAATTGCAGAATTACTATTAAAGCCAGGCGCTGACCCTGAAACTGTACAGAGCCCTCAAGCATTCTCCGTTACATTAAGGTTGGCCCAATCCAAAGGGAAAAGTAAGCTTGAAAAACTATTCACTGAACACAAAGAAAATGTAATTAATAACAATTCACATCCAAAACAAGGTGTTCAGCCACCTATAATAGGTAATACAAAACATAATTCTCCACAAAAACAATCTTCAGGGAGGAGCTGGATAATTATAAGCTCAGCATTATTGTTTGGTGCTATAGGAGCCACACTAGCTGCAATGGGAATTATGCCTGAAATTGCTGCTATTGGAGTAATTGCAACTGTTATGTTGTCAGGAATCGCTGGTGCTATAGTAGGTGGCGTAGCGGGATATCTTGTTGATGTGGCGATAAATCAATGCTGTGGTAATACAGTGAATCAACAGCATGCAGCTCAGTAGTTCAAAAATAAGACCAATCCGGTAAAGAAGCATTTGTGGGAGGGGAAACCATTTTTTGATTTTTCTTTACTAAGTCTACTAAATATAGTTTAGAGTTGCTTGGTGATTCTGTTCTTGTAAAAATGATTTCTCTGCCACTTGGTAGCCATGCCGGGGATTCAATTTTATGCCCCTCTGAAAGCAGACGTTCTTCTTTGCCACCTGGCTTCATAACTCCTATGTAAAATTTTCCTGACTGAATCTTTGTAAAAGCTATCAGATCTCCTTTTGGCGACCAAACAGGCGTAGCATATCTTCCACTTCCAAAACTAATTCTTTTAGGTTTTTTACTTGTGTTAGTAAAATCGATAATGTACAGTTGCTGACTCCCACTTATATCAGAACTAAAAACCATATATTTTTGATCTGGAGAAAAAGAGGGAGAAGTGCTTATCGCTGAACCTTTAGTAATTTTTTTGGTTCGTTTACTACTTAAATCTAAAGATAATATATTTGTTTCACCACCCAATGAGTGGGAAATTAAAAGAGATTTACCATCAGGAGAAAATCTTGGTGCAGAAACAACTCCTTCAAATGCGCTGATTATTGATTCAGTGTTATCTTTTAAATTTTTTAATATTATATAACTTTTACCATTTGCGTATGAGATATAAACAATATTCTCCCCATTCGGCGCAAATCTCGGTGTTGACACAAATCTATCGCCATTTGTTAAGTATTTTATATTACTCCCATCTTGATTCATCACAGCAATTTTACGTACGGATTTATAATTGCTATCTTTTTCTTCAGCAATATACGTGATTTTTGTGTTGAAGTGCCCTTTCTCACCAATCAATCTATCATGTATCACATCCGAAACGAGGTGACCAATTTTTCTCCAGTCTTTTGCTGGAAAAACAACTGACTGAGTAAGTAATTCTCTTTTTGTAAAAGTGTCAAATAAACGAAATGATAGCTCTAATGCACTACCAGATATTTCACTTATACTTACTGTGACTACAGTATCGCTTTTCCAAGATTTAGATTCAGTTTCTACGCCACGTTTTACATTAAATAAGCCACAATTAGATAAATTTGTTCCAATTACCTTTGCAATATTTTCGCTTAATTCGCTTTCCAACGCTGTTTTACATGTACATTTAGATACAACAAGACTGATGTTACCAACACTGCTTTTTTTTATATCAACATATAAAGCAGCTTTTGTAAAATAAGGAATAAATAACGAAATAAATAACACCAGCTGAACGAATAACTTCATTCATTTCATACCTGTTCTATCTGGACTTCAATTATAGGCCTTTTTAGTAAATATTCCTTTAAGATACTAAATATTGAACTCTCAATCTTATTTCTTATTTTTTTGTCGGCTGTAAACTAAACGCTGACTCAACCTTCTCTATGATCCTTTGCACAATGACTGCATCTTCTTGCGCTTCGAAAACACCTGGTGCAAATACTTTTGGCTTAGCAAGCAATTTATTTTTCTTGTTTACAACTGCTGTCACTACAATAGCTCCAGCATCTCTCATTTTCTTACGCATTTTTATAACACTGCACTCCGGATGACGTAGCAACATACCATCAATACCAAAGTAGTCAACATCGATTGAATTAACTTTTTCTCCATTCTCCAAATTAACGATATCACCTGGTGCAATCATTATTGCTTTTGCCACACCGCACTCTTTAGCAAATCTTACATGTGCATGCGTGTGAATATATTCGCCGTGAACTGGAATAGACATCTTCGGTTTTATTAAAGAATACATTTCCTTTAGCTCTGCTCTTGTTGGATGTCCAGAAGCGTGAACATGCTCTATTTTTTCAGTAATAACTTCCACTCCCATCTCAATAAAGGCATTGAGCATGTTGTGCGCACGAGTTTCATTTCCAGGAATAATTTTTGACGAAAAGATCATGGTATCACCTTGCTGCATTTTAAATGCTTGATGACTCTTAGCAGCAAGTCTTGCGGTAGCTGCCAGTGGCTCACCTTGACAACCTGTACAAAGCAGTACCAGTTTTTCCCTTGGCAAATCTGCCGCATCTTTTGCTTCAAGAAACTGAGCAGAATCAGTTAAATAACCACTATCTTGCGCAACTTTTACGATTCTCCATAAAGACCTACCAAGTAAAACCACTTTTCTATTTAGTGCTTTTGCAGCTTGGCTTATCGCTTCAATTCGTGCCACATTTGAAGCAAATAGCGATACAGCAACTAATTTTTTAGACCGCTTTATTATGTTATAAATATTATTATAAATTTCACCTTCTGACTCAGGGTGATGCTTGCTTAATATATTGGTTGAATCGCAAATTGCTGCAAGCAGATTACCTTTATCGCCAATTTCTTTTAAACGCTCCATATTGGAAGTTAATCCAACAACAGGTTTTGGATCAAATTTCCAGTCTCCAGTATGAAGTGCACTACCCATTTCAGTGCTAATTAATATTGAATTTGCCTCAGGAATTGAATGAGTTACATTTATAAACTCAACGGTAAAAGGACCCAAATTTATGCTGCCATTTATGTCTACCTCTTTCACAGGTACCACATCTTCCAATCGAAACTCCTTTAGTTTCTCCTTGAGAAAATTAACCGTAAACTTTGTTGTATATATGGGGCACTGCAATTCTTCCCACAAGTGGGGCACTGCACCGCAGTGGTCTTCATGTGCATGTGTAATTATTATTCCAAGCAAATCTTTTTTTCTTTGAGCAATAAAATCCACATCAGCAATGAGCAGCTCAATACCTGGCATAGTTTCATCTGCAAAACCGATACCAAGGTCGATCATAATCCACTTACCTTGGTAATGATATAGGCTAACATTCATCCCGATTCTTCCTACTCCCCCAAGCGGAAGAAATAAAAACTCATTTTTGTTTATATTCATTAATTTTAAATTATTAAAACTCGAGAATAGCAAAACTTCGGTCTTAAATAAAGAAATTTATTGCTTTTACATAATTTTAAGGAACTGAGAAGTTTCTGTTGGCTAATTATTGTTAAGTTTTCCATTAATAAGATCAAAGAATTGCAGGATTAAGTGTAAACAGTTACTCCCTCATGTCATTTAGCAAATTTCTTATTTTTTTTTTACTTTACTAAAAAACCCTTCAGATTGCTGTTGTACATTTGCATTTTCCTCTTCTTCAAGCGCTTTTAATAGTTCAATTTGCTTTTTAGTTAAATTTTTTGGATTTAAAGTCTCAACTATTACCTGTACATATAAATCACCACGAGCATATGAGTTCATATATGGCATACCCTTCTCCTTACAACGTAACTTGGTACCAGTTTGAGTGCTCTCTGGAACTTTTACTTTTATTTTAGCTCCATCAATTGATTGGACATCGATTTCACCACCAAGCACTGCTAATGTCATCCTTATAGGCACTTTACAGTGTAAATCTGCTTTATTTCGAGTAAAGATTTTATGGGGAACTATTTTCACGTATACGTATAAATCTCCACTTTTTCCACCTCTTGCTCCAGCTTCTCCTTTACCACTTACCCTTACCTTAGCTCCTTCTTCTATGCCTTTTGGAATTGAAACATATATATTTACTTCATCTCTTCTACGTCCACTTCCACCACATTTCTTACATTTATTTTGTATTACTTCTCCTTCCCCATAGCATGTAGTACATGTTCTTTCGATGGTAAAAAAGCCTTGTTGAGTTCTAATCCTACCGCTTCCCTGGCATGTGGGGCACTGAACTGGTTTAATTGCTCCTTCGCTACCTGTGCCTTGGCATGTGTCACATTTTACATTTGTCACATAATGTATAGGCGCTTGTATTCCTTGAAATGCATCTTCCAAAGTAATTTCAAGATCATAACGTAGGTCTGCTCCAGATACTCCTGTCGTGCTCCTCTTTGCTCTTGATCTACTTGCACCACCACCGAATCCTCCACCAAAGAAGTCATTGAATATGTCGCTAAAATCTCCTGCAGAGCTAAAGCCTTGAAACCCACCAGAAGCACCTTCATGGCCATAACGGTCATAGCCTGCCCTTTTCTCAGAGTCAGACAGAACTTCATATGCAGCTGTTACTTCTTTAAATTTTTCCTCTGCTTCTTTATTGCCAGGATTTCTATCAGGATGATATTTTAACGCTAATTTTTTATACGCTTTTTTTATCTCATCAATACTGGCATTTCTTCCTACTTCCAGCAGATCATAGTAGTCTTTTTTGCTCATATATAATAGTTTAGTGTTTAACCTTTAAAGATAGGTATTGCATATATTAATTTCAAGTGTGACTTCTGTTTCCTATAAAATGTGGTGCACCCTGAGCGACTTGAACGCCCGACCTTTTGATCCGTAGTCAAATGCTCTAATCCAACTGAGCTAAGGGTGCTTTCACAAAGTTAACTTTAGCAGGTTTTGTAGCTTGATTCAATTAATTTGGCTAAAAATAAAACTGTTAATTTTTATCACGCGTGAAACCTGCAAAAAATTGCATTTGCTTTCTTAAGAATCATTTTATGGCCAAGCCCACACCTATACGAACATTTGCTTTTGTTAAGTACAACAAATGGTCAGCGCGTGACGCATAACTGTACGAACATTTGTTTGCGAAGAAATGTTATAGTCAGTTTTGCCTAAAACACAAAGGTAGTGCCCAGACACTAGAATCCAGAAATTTTGATTGTAAATAAGTATAACTGAGCTGGTAAGCATAGAAAGCAGCTGTCTTATGCTAAAAAAACGTCTTTGATGAGATTGCGTGGAAATCTGTGAGCGGTTACAAATAATTTACCATTTCTTCTGGTTTCACTATCCTTTCAAACTCTTCCTCAGTGAGCAGTTGAAGTTTTGCTGCTGCTTCTTTTAGAGTGATATTTTCTTTATAAGCAAGCTTTGCTATTTTTGCTGCATTGTCGTACCCTATATGCGTATTTAATATAGTGACCAACATCAACGACTGATTCAGTAAATCTTTTATCCTCTCTTCAGTTGCTTTAATACCAATTACACATTTTTCTGTAAAATTTAAACTTGCATCAGCTAAAAGTCTTATAGACTGCAAAACATTGTAAATTATCACTGGCTTAAATTCGTTCAGTTCAAAATGACCACTTGAGCCACCAATTGTTACAGCAACATGATTTCCCATAACTTGAGTGCATACCATAGTCACCGCTTCACACTGAGTTGGATTCACTTTACCTGGCATAATTGAAGAACCAGGCTCATTTTCCGGTAACATTATTTCCCCAATTCCGCATCTTGGACCAGAACCAAGCAGCCTTATATCATTTGCAATTTTCATTAAACTGACTGCTACTGTATTGAGTGCTCCACTGAGCTCAACTAAAGCATCATTTGCTGCTAGCGCTTCAAATTTATTGCCTGCTGAAGTAAATGGAAGGTTAGTAATTCCTGCAACTTGCTTTGCAAAATCTTCAGCAAAACCCTTTTTAGTATTGAGTCCCGTGCCAACCGCAGTGCCACCTTGTGCAAGCTCGTATATATCACTTAAAGTTGATTTTACTCTCTCTATCCCCTTTTTAATCTGGGCTGCATAGCCAGAAAACTCCTGTCCTAGTGTTAGGGGCGTTGCATCTTGCAGATGAGTACGTCCTACTTTTATTATATCTTTAAATTCCTGAACCTTATTATCCAGCACCTTATGCAATTTTTCAAGATTTGGAATAAGCAAGCGGTTTATCTGGTCTGCTGCTGCTATATGCATTGCTGTTGGAAAGGTGTCATTTGACGACTGACCATAATTCACATGATCATTTGGACGTATCGGAGATTTACTACCCAAATTACCACCTAAAATCTCTATTGCGCGATTGCTGATCACTTCATTCATATTCATATTAGTCTGCGTTCCGGATCCGGTTTGCCAAACAACAAGCGGAAATTCATTATTAAATTTGCCATCTATTACTTCCTTTGCGGCTGCGCAGATTGCGTCCCCTACCTTATTATCTATGCTACCCTGCTTCATGTTAACACGTGCTGCTGCAAGTTTTACTATTGCTAATGCTTTAATCAGAGGCTCTGGCATTTTTTCTGTGCCAATCTTAAAATTTTCTAAAGAACGCTGAGTCTGCGCTCCCCAGTAATGTTCACTTGGTACTTTTACTTCCCCTAAGCTGTCTGATTCTATTCTCGTCTTTCTATCCATATTTTCCTCCTGGTGTTATGCAAACTGGTTCACTACATAATTTTTTCATGCCTACTTCTTGGTTAATTAAATCATACTAGATCCAAGTAGTCAAGTGTACGAACATTGCAATTTTCAGGTAGCTTGCATGGTAGATGCAAGTAGCTGACACTGATTCACTTTATGATGGTGTCATCTCAGCGCCCCTATGATGTCATCCCAGTGCTTGACACTGGGATCCAGAAATTTTATTAAGTTGGTAAGCATAAAAGTAGCCGTTTTATGTTAAAATACAACGTTTTGATGATTATGAAAAGGCTGGATCCCAGTGTCTGAACTCCTAGTACAACATTGCATAATTTTATTATGGCTATTTTGATCAAAATTTGCAAGACTTTTTATGCGAAACACTATATACAA
>CACPSE010000021.1:0-21000 GCA_902636535.1 uncultured Wolbachia sp.
GAAATTTTGCTTATAACTGAGCTGATGAGCTAAAGGTAGTTGTCTTACGCTAAAACAAACGTTTTTAATTAAGTTGCATAGAAGCTGGATCCCAGTGTCTGGGCACTGGGATGACACCCCACTGGTGGGAATTGCTCCCAAACTACAACGTTCGTACAGTTGTGGGATCCAAGTTGGAATGACAAGGGAAGAGTATTTTGGGTAACAGTTATTTACTCCAAAGTAGCACTGCAAAAAATCTGACATATCAAATTATAAAACTAACATAGGATATACCTTGCTAAATAAAAAAAAAGTATAATATTTTATAAGGTATGCAGGCAAAAACTCTGTAATTTGGTCAGATCAGAAATGAAGCAGCCATATCAGAACCTTTTTGGGTTGCATACCTATTTCATTATTGTTTTACTCGAAGCTATGAACATAGCATTAAAACATCGTCCTAGTAGCTTTAAAGATCTAGTAGGTCAAGATATATTAGTGCGTGTATTAGAAAATGCTTTTACTTTAAACAAAATTCCACAATCTATACTGCTCTCTGGTAGTAGTGGAGTTGGTAAAACCACCACTGCAAGGATAATAGCTTTATGTTTGAATTGTTCCCTGGGGCCAATTTTTGAACCTTGCGGATCATGTGAAAATTGTCTAGCAATAAAAAATTCAAGCCATCCAGATGTACTTGAAATCGATGCAGCAAGTCACACTAGCATTGACGATATTAAAGTAATCCTGGGAGATATTTGCTATTCACCTATAAGCTCTAAATTCAAAGGCTACATTATAGATGAAGTACATATGTTATCCAGCAGCGCATTTAACGCATTACTTAAAACCCTAGAAGAGCCACCATCTAGAGTAAAGTTCATTTTAGCAACTACGGAAATAAAAAAGATACCAATAACTATTATTGCACGTTGTCAAAGATTTGATTTACACAACATTCCTGTAGCCAAAATAGTGGAACGTTTAAATGATGTTGCACAAAAAGAGAGTTATTCCATTGAAAAGGGAGCATTAGAATTAATTGCACGACTCTCTGGAAATTCAATGCGTAACGCCTTGTTTCTGATGAATCAAGCAGTTCTATATAGCAAAGATGGTGCAATATCCACTAAAAATGTGACAGACATACTTGGCTTAGTGGATAAAGATATTACACTCGATCTATTAGGGGCAATATTAGAAGGTGATTTACAGAAAGCTCTATCAGTGTTTGACAAGGCGATAAAAACAGCAAACCCACTTAGTATTTTTGAAGGTCTATTGCAGACAATTCAGTTAGTATGCCGTTTTTTGATTACAAAAGAAATTGATAATGCAGTTACAGAGCATGAAAAGAATAGGATAAAAGATTTAAGTATAAAGAGATCTTTAATATTTTTTTCGAGATTGTGGAAGATGTTGCTTAAAGGAATTCAAGATATAAAAACTTCAACATGCAACGATGTTGCTGCTGAAATGATGTTAATTAGCCTCTGTTATCTTTCTGATCTACCTTCTCCAGAACAGGTGATCAAAAAAGTTCTTTCGCAGAATGTAGAGCAAGGAAATAGACAGGGCAGACCTGTTGCACCTTCCCCCTCTGTCATCCAAGTAGCTGACTACTCGGATCCAAAAAAATATGTGGAAAGTAAACAACAACCCCACTCTGTCATCCCAGTGCGTGACACTGGGATCCGTGTGGAAAATAAACAACAAAATTACGATTTTGATAAGATTTTGCAACTATTAAGGCGAAGTAACCAAATTTATCTTTACAAACAACTGTGTAATAATCTACAATTAATAGATTGTAAACCTGGATATTTAAAATTAAAAGCTGTAGCTAAGTTGGATAGTAATTTTTGCAATGATTTAAAAAATTACTTAAACCAGGTGACTCAGCAAGAGTGGGTTATTGCAGTTGATACAGGTTATATAAACAGGGAAGTGAGTAATTTAAATTATGCACCTGCAGTTAAGGATATACTTGACACGTTTAAAGGTGCAAAAGTAGTTAATATAGAAAATAAGGAGTAAGTTGTGGATTTTAGTCAAATAATGAAACAAGCGCAAGAGATGCAAAAAAAGCTTGCAGAAGCTCAAGAAAAATATATTGGAAAAGAGTTTCAAGGTATTTCTGGTGGTGGCAAAGTTTCTATATTAGTGGAAGTTATAAAAATAGGTAGTTATAAAGTTAAAAAGGTGAACATAGACTTAGAGTTTATGAGAAATGAGGAAAAAGATATAGTAGAAGATTTAGTGACAGCAGCGTTTAATGATGGCATTAAAAAAGCAGAAGAAGAGATGGCAAATGCAACCTCTGATCTTGCAGGTATGATAGGTTTACCGCCTGGATTTAAACTTCCTTTTTAAGTTTATTTCTATACTACCGGAGTTTCTTTTAGTGTAAGTATTTCTTTCCTAATATTTCTAACGCTAGTACTTCTTCATATAGTGCGCCTATAAGCCCTACGTCATACCGCGATTCATTCCACAACTGTACGAACATTGCAATATGGCACATAGTAAACGATGTCATTCCAGTCTGGAATCCAGCCTTGCCGTAATCTCATCAAGAACGTTGTGTTTTAACATAAAACGGCTACTTTTATGCTTACCAACTTAATAAAATTCCTGGATCCCAGTGTCAAGCACTGGGATGACAAGAAGAGGGTACTTGGATAAGAGGCATTGCCCTCCTGGTAGGCCCAAATTGCAATGTTCGTACAGTTGTGGATTTCTCATCCGCTAACAAGCAGCGGAATGACGAGGTCTTTCGATAGTAAATCTTACCTGTGTTAGCTATACCAAAAAATCAAAAGTCGTATTTATTCATTAATAAAATCTTTGTCTTCTCCTAAAAATTAGTTAAAATGTAGAATATTTTGTGTTATTAAGTTAGCACTTGACTTAACTTTAGTTGTTACTTAGACTGCTAAAGTGGAATTTTAATTTTTTTACGAGGACAATTATGCATTATAAAAAGTTTTTTTCAGCAGCCGCTTTAGCAACGTTGCTAAGTTTATCAAACTCTGCTTTTTCAGATCCTGTTGGTCCAATAAGTGATGAAGAAACTAGCTACTACGTTCGTTTGCAATACAACGGTGAATTTTTACCTCTTTTCACAAAAGTTGATGGTATTACCTATAAGAAAGACAAGAGTGATTACAGTCCATTAAAACCATCTTTTATAGCTGGTGGTGGTGCATTTGGTTACAAAATGGACGACATCAGGGTTGATGTTGAAGGAGTTTATTCATACCTAAACAAAAATGATGTTAAAGATGTAACATTTGACCCAGCAAATACTATTGCAGACAGTTTAACAGCATTTTCAGGGTTAGTTAACGTTTATTACGATATAGCAATTGAAGATATGCCTATCACTCCATACATTGGTGTTGGTGTTGGTGCAGCGTATATTAGCACTCCTTTGAAAACCCCTATAAATGATCAAAAAAGTAAATTTGGTTTTGCTGGTCAAGTAAAAGCTGGTGTTAGTTATGATGTAACTCCAGAAATCAAACTCTACGCCGGAGCTCGTTATTTCGGTTCTTTTGGTGCTCATTTTGATAAAGATGCTTCTACAGGCAAAGACAAAGGGGAACTCAAAGTTCTTTACAGCACTGTTGGTGCAGAAGCTGGAGTAGCGTTTAATTTCTAGTCTATCTCAGTCTTGTTATCCCAGTGAGTTTTTTCTTGCCATCCAAGTAGCATGACACTGGGATCTAGAAAAAGGAAATGTGGATTCCAGTGTCAAGGCACTGGAATAACACCACTTACTATGTATTTAAACTATAATGTTCATCATTACATGCTGGCAGGATGTCAATGTTATGCTGATGCTGGAGCTTATTGTCTTTAAGATCTCAATTAGATGGAAAATTTGTACTTTTTTCAAATCAAAGCTTGAATTTTTGCCGGAAAATCAATATATTATATGCATGGAGTTTTAATTTAAGTTGTTATGTTGACCCCAATGGCAAGCTTATGTGTCGATAGCAGAACCAATCTTATGCAATATATTGCGAGGGTGCAAAAATTTCCTATGCTGTCTCAAGAGGAAGAGGTACGATTAGCAAAAAATTGGAACCAATATAAGGATGTTTCTTCTGCTCATAAATTGATTACCAGCCATTTGAATTTGGTAGTGAAAATTGCAATGAAATTCAAAAATTATGGGCTATTGTTGATGGACCTGGTCATGGAAGGAAATATGGGTTTAATGCATGCAGTGAAAAAGTTTAATCCTGATTTAGGGTTTCGTTTTTCAACTTATGCAGTGTGGTGGATTGAAGCTTCAATAAAAGACTTTATATTGAAATCTTGGTCATTTGTGAAGATAGGCACAACGCAAGCACAAAGAAGACTATTTTTTAGTTTACGTAAAATAAAAAAAAGAATTTTACAGTATACAAACAGAGAAACTTTAAATAATGAAGAAATAAAAGCAATATCTAATGAGCTTTCTGTATCCGAAGGAGACGTTCTGCAGATGAATTACCGTATGGCTTGTAAGGATCAGTCGCTAAACGATTGCATAAAAATAGGTGACGACTCTAAAAGGGAGTTGCAAGATATGATCCCATGTAACTTGGTCAGTCAAGAAGTAACCTATCAGAATCATGAAGAGAAAGAATTAAAAGAAACAATTTTAAACAATGCTCTAGCGAGCCTCAACGAAAGGGCAAGGGACATTTTTATCAGTAGATATTTGTCTGAAAACACTCAAACTCTGGATGAACTTAGTAAAAAGTATTGTGTTTCAAGAGAAAGAATAAGGCAGTTGGCTGAGCAGGCGATGGCTAAGGTAAAACAATATATACAATCTGAAAGTTTGAAATTTGGTTTGCATGCGTAGTTTTTTTATATTTCTAATATTTTTTTCAATAGGCGCTTTTGCATCGGTTAGTGATGTGCAATTGAAGGAAAAATATAAAGATTGGCTCGTGTATACTGCATTGGAAGATGGAGAGAAAGTATGTTATATTGTATCCTATCCTAAAAAAAAAAGCGAACATTATACAACCAACCGCAAACCATATGTAATGGTTAGTTATGTTGATAAAAAAGCAGATGAGGTAAGCGTTACCTCTGGTTTTCAGTATGATAAGGAGCCTGTAGCTCTCAATATCGACAAAAAAATTAAATATACACTGCCTATAATACAGGGAAGTTTTGCGTGGGCAGAGCATACAAAAATAGATCAAGATCTCATTCTAAAAATGAAGCAGGGATTATCAATGGTAGTGAATGGAAAAGCAAAAACAGTGACCATTGATGATACTTATTCCCTACTTGGTTTTCAAAAAGCGTATCAAAAAATGCATGATTTATGCCATACAAAGTAAACTATTGTAACAGAATCCCCAGCTATAGTATAAATTAGACTACTCTTTCAATGAATAGCACTTTACTTTATATGGAATGCGGATATCATTTAAAATATATTTTTGAGAGTTAGCAATGTCAGAGGTTGCAGGGGTAGATACAGAAATCAAAAAGCAAAATTCTGTGTGCGAGCAGATGCGTTTTAGCGTGAGCCGCACAAGTCTTTTAAATATATTATCCAGAGTAAGTGGAGTGGTTGAAAGGCGTAATGCAATAGATGTTTTGGCATGTATAAATATCAAAGCACAACACGGCAGCATAAAATTAATGGCAACTGATCTTGACATTTCAATGTTTGCCTCACTTGCTGCAACCGTATTAACAGAAGGAGAAGTAAAAATTTCAGCGCATACTTTACATGACATAGTGAAGAAGTTACCCGCTGATTTGGATGTCAATTTTGAAGTAAACAACCAAGGAAAATTATTGATGTCTTGCGGAAATGCAAACTTTTCTTTACCGAATGTAGTTTCAGGCAGCTTTCCTGCTCTTGAAGAAGACAATTATAAACATGATTTTATTCTACTAAATACGGACCTGATAGACTTATTAACTAAAACAAAATTTGCTGTATCACTAGATGATACAAGGTATAATTTAAATGGAATATATCTGCATACGGATGAGCAGTTTCTGTACTGCGTTGCAACTGATGGTCACCGTTTATCGTGTATCAAGAGGCCAAAGCCTGGGAACATCAATGGCGAATTTGGTGTGATCATTCCACGTAAAACTGTTATGGAGCTGTTAAAAATATTGGACGATTGTAATGAAATTAATGTAAAACTCTCAGACAGAAAAATCAAGTTTACATGCGGTGAATATATTCTAATATCAAAATTAATAGATGGAACTTTTCCAAATTATAAAGCAGTTATTCCAGCATCTCAAGATAAGCATATGATTATTGAAAGTAAAAAACTTTTAGATGGTATAGATCGAGTTTCCGTTGTTGTATCTGATAAAGTAAAATCCATTAAATTCTCACTACAAGAAAAGCTGCTAACTTTGCATTCAAACTCCCAAGAGTGCAGTGATGCAACTGAATCCATAGAAGTGGACTACAATGAAGCCCCTATAGAAATAGGGTTCAACTCGCGTTATTTGCTTGATGTTCTATCCTGTATAAAAAATAAATGTAAGTTTAGCTTAGCCGATGGTAATAGTGCTACAATTATCACTGATGAAGATGATTCAAGTGTATTATATGTAGTGATGCCAATGAGAACTTAAACTCGTCATCTCGCTGCTTGTTAGCGAGATCTGGAGATACTGCGGCGGTATGACACTTATTTCACTAAGAACGTTACTTTTTATTAAATTAGTAATCTATCTTTACCAAATACAAGCCAAAAGGCGGCGCGGTAACCCCAGCAGCACTTCTTTTGCATTGGCTTAATATATGTAGCATTTCTTGCGGATTGGTTCTATTTTTTCCAAATTCAACTAAAGTACCCGCAATAATCCTCACTTGGTTATGTAAAAAGGAAATAGCAGATATTTTGATGTGTATATGATCCCCGTTTTGTACTATATCGATATCATCAATTGTTCTTATCGGATTTGCGGCGTGACAATCTTTTGAACGGAAACTTGAAAGGTCATGTTTTCCAAGTAGATGTTTAGCAGCTTCACGCATAATATTTACATCAAGTGGGCTAAACACTTGCCATACATAACCCGTCTCCAGAGCGGCAGGAGCATAGCGATTAACTATTCTATATTCGTAATATCTTTTTTTGCTGAAAACCGTGCGTGAAACGCATCATCTACAACTTCTGCATTAAGCACGACTATAGGAATTGATTTTAAATGATAGTTTATTGCATTCCTTATTCTATAAAGCTCAAATTCCTTTTCCATATCAAAATGAGCAACTTGTCCTAAAGCATGAACCCCAGCATCGGTCCTTCCACCACAGTACAAGGCAATTTTCTCACCACTAAAATTAAATATAGCATTTTCTATGGCTTCCTGGATTGAGTTAGCAGAATGTTGTTGCTTCTGCCAGCCAGAGAAACTACTACCATTGTATTCTATCGTTATTTTGTATCGCACTACAAAGTCTATCTAATTTTCTATCTTAATATAATTTAAGCAGCCAGTTTCAATGACGTTCTTCGTTATTAAAAAACCCTTGGCAGGTTGTTCGCGTTCGATTATCATGGAAGTTATACAAGTTAATAAATGATCCATGTCAAACAACCCAGAAGAAAAAAATAATGATAAGCAAAAAGCATTAGATAATGCAATAAGCCAAATTGAAAAAGCGTTTGGTAAAGGCGCAATAATGAAGCTGAAGCAAAACCCTGTAGAGAAAATAGACACAATATCCACAGGATCAATTGCGCTTGATTCGGCTCTAGGTGTTGGAGGTCTGCCAAAAGGACGTATAATTGAGATATTCGGCCCCGAGAGTTCTGGTAAAACCACTCTTGCCTTGCACGTGATTGCTGAAGCACAAAAAAAAGGAGGCTCATGCGCATTTATCGATGCAGAACATGCATTGGATGTCTTATATGCTCGTAAACTTGGGGTAAGCACTGATGATTTAGTGATTTCACAACCAGACACTGGAGAGCAGGCGTTGCATATTGTTGAGTATTTAGTGTGTTCCGGTGCGGTTGATGTGATAGTTATTGACTCCGTTGCAGCATTAACTCCAAGAGCTGAAATTGAGGGTGATATGGGTGATCAGCACATGGGACTGCAAGCAAGGCTTTTAAGCCATGGGCTACGAAAACTAACCTCTGCCGTTTCAAAAGCGAACTGTATATTAATATTTATTAATCAAATTCGTATGAAAATAGGAGTAGTGTATGGAAATCCTGAAACTACCACGGGTGGAAATGCATTAAAATTCTATACTTCTGTAAGGCTTGATATAAGAAAAGTTGGTGTAATAAAAGACAAAGAAAATATTACAGGCAATGAAACAAGAGTTAAAGTTGTAAAAAATAAAGTTGCTCCTCCATTTAGAGAGGCGAAATTTGATATAATGTACAATGAAGGTATATCAAAACTCGGAGAAATAATAGATATGGGAGCAAAGCTTGGTGTGCTTGAAAAAGCAGGCGCTTACTATTCATATAACAACACACGTCTTGGACAAGGAAGAGAGAATGTAAAAACTTACCTAAAAACAAACAAAGAAGTCGCAAATGAAATAGAAACGAAAATCAGAGATTTACTCAGAAATCATGATAATTCTATCATAATAGACGAGGATAGTGAGCAACTTTTAGAAGAATCCGTGTTCTGATCTAAACTTAGTTTGTGTTGGATGGGTTGTTACAGTATGACGGTGTGTGCTAATCTGTAATGTTACCTTGTATCAAGAGGACTTTGCTGAAGCAGTTAAAAAAAGCTTTTCATGAAGAGTGATAGATGATAAGTTGTTAATAGTAGATTATTGTTAATAAGATTATGTGTTTTGGTTTACCTAATATAAACAGGGAAGGTTATTCATTTATAGTAGTTTCCTTTATAGTAACGTGTATAGCATTCTCTATATCTTGGGGGTTTGGTGTTACGTGCTTGTTTCCGACATTATTGTGTACTTATTTCTTTCGTGATCCAGCAAGAGCTGTGCCAAACAATAAGGATCTTATATTAAGTCCTGCTGATGGTGTGGTTTCAAAAATTGAGGAAGTTCATTATCCTTTACCGGCAGAAAATGGAGAAGAGAAGAAGTTTACGCTTGTTAGCATATTTTTAAGTGTTTTGAACGTCCATGTGAATCGTATACCAATATCTGGTACGATAAAGGAAATGAGTTATAAAAAAGGCAAGTTTGTATCCGCAATGAGCAATAGGTCTAGTAATGAAAATGAAAAGCAGGTTATTGTGATTGAATACGAAAAGGGAAAAGAAATTATTGTGGAGCAAATAGCTGGATTAATTGCACGTCGTATCGTTTGTAATTTAGGAGTATCCCAGAATGTGAAAGCAGGTGAAAGGTTTGGAATTATAAGATTTGGCAGTAGAGTGAATATTTATGTTCCTGCTGATATAGAAGTAAGAGCTTCAGAAGGGCAAACTGTTATTGGTGGTGAAACAATTATAGCAAACTTAAATAAGGAAAACGTTCAAGAGAAGCTTACTTTTGACGTTATATGAATAACGATGGAAGTAACGGTAAATTCTTACCTATTACCAAATTATTTCCAAGCTTTATAACTTTACTGGGTTTATGTGCTGGTCTCACTTCACTTAAATTTACATTTAATGAACAATGGGAATTCTCAGTAATTTTTATCATCATTGCAGCAATACTAGATGGGATGGATGGCAGAATAGCTAGAATTCTAAAATCAACTAGCGATTTTGGAGCCCAGCTTGATTCTTTTGCAGATTTTCTAAATTTTGGTGCAGCGCCTGCATTTCTTTTGTATTTTTGGAAGCTAAACGAAATCAAAGTCATAGGTTGGATTTTAGTAATGATATACGTAATCTGCATATCAATAAGACTTGCAAGATTCAATGTTTCGCTACACTCAGAACAATCACATTGGGAAAAATTTTTCTTTTCTGGTGTTCCAGCTCCAGTGTGTGCTTTACTTTCTTTGTTACCAATAATTATTACCTTTCAATCTCATGAGAGTGAATACTTACTTCTCATAGAGCGATTTTTTAACACAAGAAACGTAGCTTGTTACTTTTTGGCCATTTCATTTTTTTCGATAAGTCACATTCCAACTTTCTCCGCAAAATATATTTATATTCCCAAAAGCCTATCCTATATATTTGTGTCATTTTTTGGAGTACTTATTGTATTTTTCATCAGTAAGCCCTGGATAACTTTACCAATTTTAGGTATAGTGTATACACTTACTATTCCAATAAGCACCGGGTTTTACATATATTTTACATATAAAACTCGTTAGCTAACAAAAAACAGAAAGCTGCATGATTTTGAAGATAAGTGAACTATTAAATTCATTTCTGTACATAAAGATATTCAACATTCCATTTATAATTATTTGGGTAATTGCAACTGGAATCTTTTGTACTGCCCAGTTCAAATTCATTAACTTTAGGTTACTAAAATATGGAATACAGACGCTATTCAGTCTAAAGTGTAATAGCAATAACAATGGCATAATCACTCATATTCAAGCGTTTGCAACAGTAATTTCAGGAACAGTTGGTCTTGGAACAATATCAGGAGTTGCAATAGCTATCACAATAGGGGGCCCAAGTGCAGTTTTTTGGATGGTAATTACCGGAATACTTGGTATGTCGATAAAGTTTGCCGAGGTGGTGCTTGCATTCACTTATCGCTCTGAAAATACAACTGGTGGTGCTTTTTATTACATGGAATACGGGCTTGCAAAGATTGGATTTGCAAAAATTGGTAGATTTCTTGCCTTCACTTATGCGATTATGCTACTTATTGCAATGATTTTGGGCGGTATACCATTTCAAGCAAATCAAATAGCAGCATTGTCAAATAACCTCTTCGAATACAACGCATCCATCATTATATCCCTGCTTGTCTTCATTGTAATATTGGGAGGAATAAAGCGCATTGCTTTCGTTTCAACGAGCTTAGCACCAATTATGATAGTGCTATATGTGGGTATGTGTATATATTTAATTTATGTAAACAGAAGTAATTTGCTGAATGCTTTATCTATAATATTTCAAGACATTTTCAATAAATCGGCTATAGGAAGCGGAGTATTGAGCGGATTAATAGCCGGAGTGAGAAGATCAGTGTTTGCTAACGAAGCAGGTACCGGAACAGCAGCTATAGCACATTCAGCTGTAAAAGAGGAAGATCCAATTAAAGTTGGGTGCGTTGCAATGATTGCACCACTGATAGACACAATATTAATCTCATTTTTGACTGGTATCGTGATAATTATCACTGGTATGCACAGCACTGATAACGTGGGTGATATTACACTAATTAGTTCGGTATTTTCAACAGCTTTGCCCTTGTTCAGCAAGTTAGTTTTTCCGCTAATGATGTTTTCCTTTGCATTTTCCACAATAATAGCTTATTGTTACTACTGTGAAGTTGCTCTGCTGTATTTATTTGGTAGTAAAAAAATACTGATACCGTTCCAAATTCTTATAGTGGTTTCAGTGTATATCAGTTGTATGTCAAAGAATATAGAATTTATATCTTATCTAGGTGACAGTTTGTTTATGTGCCTTATGATTCCAAATGCTGTTGCAATATATCTACTAAGAAGGGAAGTTTTGAATACAATAGATTCTTATTACAATTCTAAAGGGTATTAACATGATTTATAGATTGCTTTGTATGGTGTTATTTTGCCTATTGTTTAATGATGTGTACGCTGCTTCAGGTTTTTACGAAAGTTATGATGCTGTGTTGAACGGAATAAATAATTTCATGAATGAAGTACTGTTTTTCAAGATCCTTTACGTGCCATTTATAATCCTTCTACTAGTTTTTGGTTATGTATTTTTAACCTTACTCTTTAAGTTTCTTAACATAAGAATGTTTAAACATGCATTTGCTATTTTATGTGGAAAATATGACATGAATCGCCATGATGGTCATATTACGCATTTTCAGGCATTTATGACTGCACTTTCAAGCACAGTAGGCCTTGGAACTGTTGCTGGTGTTGCAATTGCAGTTTCAATGGGAGGGCCAGGAGCGGTGCCTTGGATGATGATCACAGGTTTTTTTGGTATGTCAGCAAAATTTGCCGAAGTGACTTTAGCATTTAGACATAGAACAGAAGATCAGGAGCAGTTGTTTAGTGGTCCCTTTCAGTATATAAGGAATGGTCTGGAGGAATTTGGATTTAAAAGACTTGGTATTGTTCTGGCTGCTATATATGCAGTATTTTTTATATTATCAGGTCTTGGTGGAAGTGTAGCGTTTCAAACCAACCAAATGGTCCCAATATTATCTGGCTATTCAAGTTGGGTAGATGGTCACCCTTGGTTTCTTTCTTCCATAATATCTGCGCTGCTTGCTCTGGTAATTATTGGCGGAATTAAAAGGATAGCTAGGATATCTTCTGCATTAGTACCTATTATGTCACTTATATATATCTTTAGTTGTATTATTATTATTGCATTTAATATTCATAACCTTGGTTATACGTTGAAAATATTATTTTCCACTATGATAGATTTCAATGCTGTTGGTGGAGGGATAGTAGGTGCATTTGTTACCGGAATCCAAAGAGCAATCTTTGCCAGTGAAGCAGGTGTTGGTTCTGCCTCAATTACTCATGCAGCAACTAAAGATGAAGAACCAGTAAGAACAGGGCTTGTTGCAATGATAGAGCCGTGTTTTGATACAATGCTCATTTGCTGTTTAACAGGAATAACAATAGTAATAACAGGTGCATACCAAACAGGTGTTGGTGAGGGAATATTAATTACTCAAAAGGCATTTGAGACAGTTTCTTCATGGTTTCCTATACTTTTAACCATAGCTGCACCTTTGTTTGCATTTTCTTCGGTAATTTCATTTGTATATTGTTGTGAAATGGGGTGGCTATATTTATTCGGTGCAAAAAGTATAGTGATATACCGCATAGCAGTAATAATTGTAGCGTTTTTTTCTGGTCTTTCTAAAGACATAATGGCTATTGCTAATATCGGTGGAACTTTGTTCTCTTGTTTAGCTCTCATCAACATGACAGCGCTTATACTGTTTAGTAATCAGATTAACGATGAAGTCCAGTGCTACCTAAAAAGGCTGAAGAATAATAAAATTAATTAGGTTCTTGGTATAATGGAAAAGCATGTAGTCCTTATACTATCCTACATACTCGGTTCAATACCGTTTAGCTTAATCATTACAAGAACAAAAGGGATAAACTTAAGAGAAATAGGTTCAGGAAACATTGGTGCTACAAACGTTGCAAGAACAGGAAATAAATGTCTTGCTGCTCTGGCATTACTCCTGGATTCCTTAAAAGGATTCATTGCAGTTTATATAGCACAACAATTTTTCGATGACAATCTTTGTATATACATATCTGCAATTTTAGCAGTTTTAGGACACATGTTTCCTATTTGGCTAAAATTTAAAGGAGGCAAAGGAGTTGCAACAACTCTGGGAGTGTTGATAGCACTTAATATGCTAGTTGCCCTGATATTTATATTTGCCTGGATAGTGGTATTTTTTATCTTTAGATACTCTTCTCTTGCTTCTTTGACTGCTACTACAGCAGCTGTATTAGCATCTCTCTTTTTTCAAAAAGACTTATTTCTTGCACTACTCACTGTAGCAATATTAATTTTTTTAAAGCATCACAAAAATATTGCAAATCTTCTGCAAGGAAAGGAACATAAATTTTTATAACTTACGTGCTGACCCTGTTTCTGCTATGTTATTGATGTTTAGGTCGGTTAATTTTCCTGGATTAATATATTCAAGATTTTCTATTGTATCTATTACATTCTGTTCACTACAATCCAAGCTAAACAAATTTCTCATTAAAGGTATCCTGATCTCTTGAATAAAATTAGAAGTTATTTGGTTACTGCTATCATCTGACTTATCCCAAGCATTGAGGATTTCTTTATGATTCTTCTTTTTCTGCAGCTCTTTCTTAATAAACTTACATGCCTCATCTTTTGCATCTGTTCCAATTCTGTCTTCCATAAGGTATTCTACTCTAATATCAGGGTGTATTCCTTCTAATGACTTTATCGCAGCACCAATAATACCGGTAAAGCAAGTTTCAGGAATAAACGTCCCTTGAGCATAATTTATGGCATACATTAAAGACTTTGCCAATTCCCGCCTTTTTGCTGCAACTGATTCACTATCTCCACTATTACAAGCCTTTAGAACTAAGTATAAAATTTGCCCTCCTGTAAGTCCAGAAACATGAACTTGTTCATCATTATTGCACCATCTATTAAGATAGTTAATGAATTCTGATTCATTACTCTTCCTAAACTCTTTTTCTTCTTTTATATACTGGATAAACTTAACAAACTCATCATTACGTATAACATCCTTAGGTTCTGGTACCTTCTCACCATATTTATCTTTTAATATATTAATATTGTCAATAATACTATCATTCGATAAATGAGGCAATGTGTGTTCAATAGCAGTATTAACAATACACTTCATACCGAATAAGTTTTCTCGTGCACCATCCAAAAGTAAATTCACTGCATTCTTAAACAGGGCAATAGGATTAAGTTTTTTTGGTCTGACTTCAGGTTGCAACAAAATTATTAGCATCGTTAATGGTATCGGTGCTAACAGCCAAGCTAATATGAGAGTCTTAGTAAAGGATAGATATAATATAAACCCTACTAACGATAAAAAAAACACTGACTTGATTATATTATCTTTAATAAATATTTTCCAGTATTCCTTTTTATTTACTTCCTCATTCTTTATTTTTTTATAGGTAAGAAAAGTTTGGACCTCTGATCTGTAAAGAACAGCCACAAAAGAAATTGCTATACTGGTGGGCATAGTTAATATATTTAACGCTTGCACAATACCAAGGTAAACAAAAAACTTTAGCTTACTAGATTCCTTTGAAGGAAATTGTAATTGAGAAATACCTATCATAGCTTACCTTTAACATCATTACACTCTAGTAATACCATAATAATTTTAAACGTCAATGTTTAAGTATCTTATTATCCGCACACTCATCGTATTCGATCTCGACTGTAGAGTGTGCTATCTCGAACCTATTTAGTAGTATCTTTTTTATCTCATACAAAATATCAGTGTGTTGTACATCTTGCTTTACTTTGGCATGCATGGTAATTATAAAATAATTATCAGACAGTGACCATGCATGTATGTGGTGCACATCTATCACTTCAGGTAGCTTAGATACAATTTTACTTTTTATTTCTTCAGTTGATATGCCTTCAGGTGTACCTTCAAGAAGTATATGGCAAGAATTCTTTAGAATTTTGTAGCCACTATTTAAAATTATTACACTAACAAGTACTGACAGAATAGGATCTACTATTTGCCATCCAGTAAGCATAATAATTATGGATGCAAGTATAGCAGCTACAGAACCTAAGATATCTCCTATAACGTGCAGTACAGCACTTTTTATGTTTATATTGCTTTCGCATTTACTATGTAATATAAAAAAGACTATAATATTAGAGATCAGGCCAAGTGTAGCAATTATTAACATTACTTTCCACTCAACATTGACTGGAAAAATAAACCTTTTTATTGACTCAATTATAATGATTACTGCAATGAGGAATAGAGTTAAACCATTAACAAATGCTGCAATTATCTGCAACCGATGATATCCGTATGATCTCTGCAAATCGGATTTCTTAGCTGAAAACCTATGTGCTAACCAGCTTAAAACCAAGGCAAAGAGGTCAGTGAGCATATGCCCTGCATCTGATAATAGAGCAAGCGAATGTGAAATTATTCCACCTACTATTTCCATAAACATTGTTATCGCAACTATTATTATGGAATAGATTAAGCGCTTGGACTGCGCTGCTGAGTGTTTACCGTTATGCACTGCTGTCATATAAAATCTTTTCATAAACAAAAACGTGGGTAACACTGGGTTCGAACCAGCGACCGCTTGCACGTCAAGCAAGTGCTCTACCAACTGAGCTAATTACCCATCGTGGTTTTAGTATAATGCTTTGGTGGAATGAAAGTCAATTTGCTTTTAAATTCTTGCCCTATCCTAATGTAACGTTAGAATCTAGATTTTTTTTGTGATCAAGCTATAGAGCCTATAGCTAGTGCAGGTCAGGTTTTCCTACGTCATATCGCCGCGGTATCTCAGCATAGATTCCGCTAACAGGTAGCGGAATGACGAGTTCATAGCTTACCAAATTATCGGTAAATCTAAATTGCTTTAGTTATAGCTATATCTTATATTGTTCATATTAAATTAATTACTTATATTTCTTCACTAAGATATAAATTGCATCAACATGAAAATTCACGCTTTTTTAGTAGAGATCACCTTATGCTTGATATTTGAAGAGTTAATAAATTATAGGTTAGAATCATGGCAATCAATCGACAAGTAAACAAAGATATAACTAAAGAAGATTATTTCAACAATGGTGGTGAGGGATTTAATTCACCACATACTATAGAAATAGAAAAGCTAAATATCAAGGTAGAAGTTTATTCTCATAATTTAAGAGAAAGTAAAATTGCAACAATTGAAAGTGAGATAAAAGAAACAGCTACTAATTTTAAAAACGCATTCGGGTTAAAACGCGGAGACTCAGAACAAACATTTAAAATTTATATGTTTGATGACAAGGATGATTACACTCACCTTGGCGGAAGCGAGCGTTTCGGTTTTTACCTTGGAGATGAAGGTGGTAAATGTTATCCAGGAAAAGAAAATGGTGTTTTTGCTGAAATGTACGTCTATCAACAAGGTGGTGTTCATAATCTTCAGCATGAATTTGCACATGGTTTAACTTACTTGGCTACAGGAGGCAAATCTTTACCTACAGTATTAATGGAAGGAATTGCAGATTACTTTGAGCACCATTCAGACCACAAGTTCAATGCTCAAGGGTCAAGTATCGACAAAACTGAAGCTGCAAATCTGGATTTAGATAAAATTTTAAGTTTAGAATACTCAAAGGACAGCGAAGCAAATAGCCTAGTTTATAAAACAGGTCATGCGTTGGTGATGTACTTACAGAAAACCAATCCTGATTTATTAAAAGGTTACCTGGATACCTTACGTGCAGGTAATTCACATGAGTCAAAAAGCTTCTTGGAAAGTATAAAAGGGCATAATGCTAACTTCAAAAGTTGGCTTGCTGAGAATGATACAGAAACTGCAATGGAACATCTCAACGCTCTGCAAGTCACAAAAGGAGATTTTATAGCAACTGGTCAAGAAATAGTGGGTGGAGAAATTAAAAATATATCCTACTATAGAGCAAATATAGAAAAAATGGATGGAGAAAACGTTGGAAGTTTTTCTCCTGTAGAACACGTTGCATTTTATGATGTTGCTCGTGCTATAAATAGGGCAACAAATGATACACTTGATATATCGAAGGAATATCATTTCTTAAAGGTAATCAAAACTTCTGATGGACAGGATAAACTAACTTACTCTGACCAACAAGGTAATGAATATCAAAACAGTCAAGAGTATAAAATGCAAGCTTTGAGGATATTATCAAAATATGGTAAAGATCTAAGAAAATCTTACTATGATGGGAAAGAAGACTTAGAAAAAATACGTGCGGGCAAGCTAGAAGATTTGGATAAGCAGAAGAACATAGAATATGATGATGTGTTGAAAGGCCTGCGTGAACAGGAAGAAACACAGCGTCATGATGCATACGAGCAATACAAAAGAGGAGAGATCTCTTATGAGAAATTTGTAGAAAAATACAATTCAGCCAGCACTAATTATCATAGTGAAGGTAAGAGATTATATAGTGCTACACAAGACAAATATACACAACTGAAAGATGCAATACTAGATAAGTATGAAAATTTAAAAAGTACCTTGCTTGATGAAACCATAAACACTGGCTTAGAACAAGTAAAAGCGACTAAGAACATCGATGTAGAAAAGATGTTAGAAGAGATGATCAATATCGATTCAAACTTGATAAGAGGTACAAATCATATTGACCTACAAGAAGGTAAGATTTTTTCTATGCAAGCTCATGGTCACGGAAATATGGGCGCACTTTCTATATATGATGGAAATACAAAACTTGGAGAATTATCGAGCGAATCAGGATTTTTTAAGCAAGTTGAAGGACAAACTCAAAAAACTTTCGTTTTTGAGGATATATTGCACAACTTAAATGTTTCATACGAAGGCGGTGCTTATATGGCTATTACAAAAGAAAATGGTCATCATAAAGCTTCTCTGATAGACGGCAGAACAGTTGAACGCGATGAATACTTTGATGAGGCGCATTTACATGAGAATGAGTTGTTGCATCCTAGCACTGGACACATCCAAAAAGATTTAGATTCTCTGCTCCTTAGAGGTACCAGAATTTTGAATCATCAGGATTCAGAGCATGCTCAATATTCTAATGAGCAAAAGGCAAAAGGAGTAATCGTGGAAAAAAGAACATTACTGGATAATAAGGGAACAGATAGGACAGACGACGATGTATATGAAGCTGTCGTAAAGCAAGGAGACGAGCACTTATACGAATTCAAAAATATGGGCTTCTATATTACTGAAGAGGTGAAAAATGAAAGAGGTGAAGTTATAAATGAAAGTAACTTGTTCATTCATGATCATGGAAAAAACGTAAGGTTTCACTTGCCAAGCAGTGTTACTCACCTAAAATTAGTGGAAAAAGATGGACAATATAAATTAGCACCATCTGATTCTGAAGGGAGAGAGTATAATGGCATACCAGATGAATATAGATACATAGATCCAATATTTGCACATGAATATGAGAAGAGAGACTATTCCCATAAACATGTAAATGTGGGTCTCATAAACTTAGAGAAATATGGCTCTGGTAAACCTTTTGCTATAAAGTACGATCCAAATGATTACCACATACCAAGAAACTCTAGCGGTGAAATAGTTAGAATAAAAGATCAAACATATTTCACTAAAGTAAAATTGTTCGATGGTGATGAAGAAATTGGAATGTTATCTAATAACTTCCATAACTTCAAAGGAAAAATATTCTTTTCTGCTGACTACAACTACAGTTATAACGATTTCCTAGCATCTGTTTCTCCTCAAGTTGAAATTGAGAACATGGAAAATGGAAGTAAAAAAATAACTTTTGATCAAGGCAGTGGCGATATCGGTGATACTAATAGAGGCTACACGGATTATCAGAGAATATTCACAAAAGAGAAACAAACTGAAAGTCCAGCACAACAAGCAAGTGTAGGTAAAGTTGATGCAGAAGTTGATACTTCACATAGAACTACTAATGTTATTGCACAAGCCGCTAAAGAACAAACTGTCATGAGAGAAGACGAAATGCAATCTGATCAGTCAATTTCATCACAAAGTTTAACAAGAACGAAAAGAGCATCTTTAGTGGAGGAGAAAGAGCCGGTGTTAAAAGACACAATCTTGAAAATAGGAAAGAGCTCTGATCAATTCTCGGAAGGGAAGCACAAGGCAAATGTAACCATAGATTATTACGACCTAAAAGCTTTGTACAATAGGGCAGAAGGGGAAGATAAAGACTCTGTGTTAAAGTTTTGGCACAAATTGGCTGAATCAGGATATAAGGTTGGTGCTTTGCCGGAAGACAAATATTACTTTAAAGATGGCAAATTCGTAATTCACGATAGTAATGCGAAGAAACTTATAGTGTTACCTGAAGACAAGGTATCCATCAAAATAATGAAGGATGGCAATCATTATGATTTAGCTATATCTAATAATGATAACGGTAAAGTGATAAGTAGCATTACCAAAATAGACAACTTAAACTATGAGTTGCTGTCAGATACAAACGGTTTCAGCTTAGAAACACAAGATAGCACTATATTTTTAGGTCAACATAACGAATATAATCTTTATCTAGAGAATGGCTTTGCAAAAATGTTCGATTGCGCAAGCGACCACATTTACCACGACCACAACTCGGCCTATATCTAATACATACAAGGAGGGCAGTGCCCTCCCTTGTCATCTCAGTTCCCTCTCCTATCCCCCCAGTGCCTCCCTCCCCTGTCATCCGAGTAGCTGACACTGGGAATTTATTTACTATATATGAAAAGTTATTATGTTTATATACTTACAAGCAAGCATAATAAGGCTCTGTATATAGGTATAACGTCAAATTTAACTAAACGAATTTGGGAACATAAAAATAAAGTTATTTCTGGCTTTACATCAAAGTACAATGTGCAGAAATTAGTTTACTTTGAGGTATTTCAAGACGTAGGTTCAGCTCTGAACAGAGAAAAACTTTTGAAAAGCTGGAAAAGAGAATGGAAAATTGATTTAGTTGAAAGGGAAAACCCAAATTGGGCTGATTTATATGATGAAATTACAAAATAAAATGAGACCCCAGTGTCACGCACTGGGATGACAAGAGAAGAATTCTGAAGCGAAAAGCCTAAAGGGAATTTTATGCAAAATCTAGTATTTACGGAATTTATACTATTTTCATGCATGCTATGGTTTTTATAATTAACGGAGAGGGTAATATGCCGGCTAGTTTGAGTTTTAAAAATGGTGTAGATGCGCCAATAGCAAATGCTAATATTAAAAAGATAGTTTATGAAGATGATACAGGTAACAAGTATACCTTTGGTGTAGACAATATTACTAATATTTTCAACACTTTTAAGTATGACCCTAATGGTCTTGATCCTGAAGTAGATTATAGCGCTACAGCAACAAAGTTCATGACTGGAGGTGCAATTGCTACATTATTAGATATTGGAACTAACGTAGATGCAATAAAAACTAAGACTGATAAGATGCCTGCTGACTTAACAGCTAAAGTAACTGCAATAGAAACTGCTACAAATGCTGCTAATCTAGGAAATAAGGTTACTGCAATACAAGCTAAAACTGATACTATTCCAGCTGATCTAGGAGCTGATGTTACTTCTATAAAGGCTAAGACTGATAAGATGCCTGCTGACTTAAACGCTGAGTTAAATAAGTTAGCTACATCTGCTTCATTATCAACACTAGATGGTAAAGTGGA
>CACPSE010000022.1:0-20842 GCA_902636535.1 uncultured Wolbachia sp.
AATGTGCTGACGCTTAGTTTAAGCGCGATTTGGCTGAATGTAGAAAAAATAAAAAAGACATGCAGCCGCTATAATTTTATGTAATCCGCCAATAAATACTCTGAGTTTTTTACTGAATTTTTGTTGTTGAACCTGCGCAGATCAAAAACAAGTTTTGAGTCATAAATACCCTTAATACTACAATAAGGGGGCTGGCGGAGTTTGTCAAGGAAGTTTTTTCGTTTCTATTCCCTATAAATGATAAAAGATCTAATACCTAAATAAATTTATTAGTTTATTACATGTCTCTTTTCATGTATAAATCTATAGAAAGTTTTATACGGAAGTTGTTTTATGAGCAAAATTATAGAAATCAGAGCACCAAAAACTCTTGGTGGTGAATCAGTCACAGAAGGTATAGTAAAAATAAAGAAAAATATTGGAGAAGCAGTAAAAGTAGATGACTTGATCTTTGAAATTGAGACTGACAAAACAGCACTTGAATTAACTGCAGAAGCTTCAGGGCAAATAACTGAATTTCTTGTAAAGGAAGATGATGTGATAAGTCCTGATCAATTGTTAGCGAAGCTTTCTGTGGGGGAAGTAAAAGAGGAAGCGAGAAAAGAAGATAAAAGCGAAAGTGCTGCTAAAAAAGATGCTCCATCAGCTCGCAAAATTATGGAGGAAAATTCAATCAATGCAGAAAGTGTTAAAGGAACTGGCATGGGAGGCAGAGTAACAAAAGCAGATGTAATAGGTCATATAAACAAAACAGAACAGCCTGCAATAAAACAATATGAATTGCCAAAAAGTGCAGTGAGTGGAGAGCGAAGAGAAGAACGAGCAAAAATGAGTAAAATAAGGCAAGTAATTGCCGCTCGTTTGAAAGCGTCGCAAAATACTGCTGCAATACTGACCACGTTCAATGAAATTGACATGAAAAATGTCATGGATCTAAGAGCAAAATATAAGGACACTTTTGAAAAAAAATATGGAATAAAACTTGGTTTTATGTCGTTTTTTATAAAGGCAGCAGTGCAAGCACTGAAAGAGATCCCTGAAATTAACGCTGAGATCTCAGGCGATGAAATCATATATAAACATTACTATGACATAGGTGTTGCTGTTGGCACCGATAAAGGTCTTGTTGTACCAGTTATTCGTAGTGCCGATCAGATGTCATTTGCGGAAATTGAGTTGACTTTAGTTGCTCTTGGCAAAAAAGTACGAGAAGGTAAATTACAAGTATCAGAAATGGAAGGTGCAACATTTACTATCTCAAACGGCGGAGTATACGGCTCGCTCCTTTCCACCCCGATAATAAACCCTCCACAATCTGGAATACTTGGAATGCACTCAATACAAAACAGGCCAGTTGCTGTAGGCAACTCAATTGAGATCAGACCTATGATGTACATTGCCCTCTCCTACGACCACAGAATAGTTGATGGCAAAGGAGCAGTAACTTTCCTCGTTAAAATAAAAAATTATATAGAAGATCCAAGCAGATTAGTTTTGGAAGTGTAGCTCAAATGAGTTATTGTTAATCTAGTGTTGCTAAAAGCCTAAATATCATCTAGCTCTGCCAGCAGTTTAGCAACTTCCGGATGATCAGGGCCATAATGTTTCTTAAAGATGGATGAAGCCCGTGCAAACAACTCCTTTTGTTTCTTATGGTTACCTAGAGCACCATAGGCGTCGCTTAGGTTTATCAGTAGTGTAGCAACTTCCGGGCGATCAGGGCCATAATGTTTTTCAAGAATAGGCAAGGCCTGTTCAAACAGCTCCTTTTGTTTCTCGTGATCACCTAAGTCTCCATGAGAGATGCCGAGGCTTATTAGTATAATAGCAATTTCTGGATGATCAGGGCCATAATGTTTCTTAAGAACAGGTAAAGCCCGTTTAAGTAACTCTTGATTTTTCTTATGTTTCCCTAAAATGCCATAAGTAATGCCAAGGATTACCAGTAGTTTAGCAACTTCAGGATGGTCATAACCATAATGTTTCTCAAAAATAGATAAAGCCCGTTCGAACAACTCTTTTGCTTTTTGAGGATTATCTAAAGCATTATGAGCAATACCAAGCTTTACCAGCAGTTTAGCAACTTCGAAATGGTCAGACCTGTAATGTTTCCTTTTGATTGCTAAAGCCCATTCAAGTAACCTCTTTCTTTTCTTATGATAACCTAGACCCTCATAAATGACACTTAAGTTTGACAACAGTTTAGCAACTTCAAAATGGTCAGGACCGTAATGTTTCTCAAAAATAGGTAAAGCCCGTTCAGACAGCTCCTTTGCTTTCTGAAGATCACCCAAAGCATAACAAACAAGACCGAGGTTTGCCCGTAGTTTAGCAACTTCGAAATGATCAAGTCCATAATGTTTCTCTTGAATTGCTAAAGCTTGCTCAAACAACTTTTTTGCTCTCTGGGGATTATCTAAATTCTCATAAGCGTGGCCAAGGTTTGTCAGTATGACAGCAACTTTAGGATGATCAGAGCCATAATGTTTCTCAAAAATAGGTAAAGCCCATTCAAACAACTTTTTTGCTTTCTGAGGATTACCCGAATCCTCATAAGCGTTACCAAGGTTTGTCAGTGCAACAGCAACTTTAGGACAATCAGAACCATAATATTTCTCAAAAATAGGTAAAGCCCCTTCAAACAACTCTTTTATGTTCCGAGGATTGTCTAAAGCATTATAAGCAATACCAAGACTTACCAGCAGTGTAGCAATTTCATAATCAGGGCTAAAATACTTCTGAAGAATAGGTAAAATCCGTTTGATCAACTCCTTTTGTCTTTTAGGGTTACCTAAATCAGAGTATCCATCATTTATCCACATTAACAAATCTAAAAGATAATCCTTTTCTATTGTTTGCTTTTCTGAAGAATTTTTTTCTAGTAAATTATCCATGTGTGATAAAAATGCTTCTAAATGTGGTAATAATTGTCGTTTCTTAGCATAATCTTCTAATTTATCACTGGCGTAAGGAAAACCCTTTTGTAATAGTTGAAAAACAGTTTTTATTTCTTCTTTGGTTTTACCACTTTTCTCTGACTTTAGCCTTGTAACCTCTTGAACCAAGTTGTGTACTAACATGCTATGATCTTTTTTGACAGTTAACATAGAATAACTTATTAATATTCCAAACGCTTCATGGAAAGTTTCTAAGGAAGGATTATTCTCTTGATTATCAGCAAAGATTTCTAGTAAAGATTGAGGAATAGAACTACTACCTAAGTAAGCACAAGCAGTAAGCCATTTAACTGCCAATGAAGATTCTCTTTTGATTGCTTCTACTGTAATGTCCCATGTAACATACACTATTGCTGCAGTCTCTCTATTAGCACCAGGAGGAAATGTTTCGAGCAATGTTTTATCAGATAATAAAGTTCGTTTTCTATCATTATATAATTTCAAATAGTCTAAAATACTTATAACTGTTTTCTTTATATAAGCACTTGCTTGGGCTAAAGCTAAAGGTAAATGACCTAATGTCTTTGCTAATGTATCCACTTGAGTTATGTCTAGTTTTTTTCCTTTTACTTCTAGTGTCTTACAGATATAGTCCCTTGATTCTCTAGATTCAAAAACATCAACAGAAATAGTGTTCTGTGGTTGTGGCCAGCCAAATGAATAACGAGAAGTTAATAATATCTTTCCTCCTTTTATAGGAAGTAAATCTGCTATATCTTTGTAGTTAGGAGCGTTATCGCATATCAGTAGCCACCCAGCACGTTCAGGGTGTTCTAGCCAATACTTAACATGCTTGGCGTGATCTTCTTCACGAACGTTTTCTCTGTAACCATGAATAACGTTTAGTCCACGTCCTAACTTGATGTACTCGTTAATTAGAGTATTTCTATCTTTTGCATCAAACCAAATTATCCCTTTATATTTTTGGAATTTACTCCAAATAAATTCTAATGCTAATTGTGTTTTACCTATTCCACCTAGTCCATGACAAGCAACGAGTGTTGCTGTATCATTAGCTTTCAGGCATTCTTCTATTTTATCTAGCAGCGCTTCTCTGCCGACAAAGTCATAATTTCGAGTAGAGACTTGCCAAAATTCATCTAGATTTTCTTTAGGTTTTAGGCTATAAAGATGTTCTATGGCTTCCTTAAAATAATTGTCTTTTCTTGTTAGATAAGGAACTTTGCTACCTTTTGCCAAGCATTTCTTTACATCTTGATATACAGAACCAAAAACCATATCAGCGTCTTTTTTTTCTGATGTTTCGTATTTTTTTTCTATTTCTACTTCTATTTCTCTCTTAATAATACTCTCTAGTTTTGGTTGACTAGGTTGATTAACTACAAACCTTATTCTAAGTAAAAAATCTTCTATTTCATCTTCACTGCCGCAACTGAAGTATTTTTTCAGTTCAAGATGATTTTTTATTTTGTAGCACGTTCCTCTGTGACCTTCATAAATACTTAAAATGTTATCATCTGTTAACTTTGACTCTTCCAGATACTCCTCTAATGTTTCTACTTTGCCTTGCTTTTCTGTCCCTTTTTTTAAGTTCACATTAACATTAGCATGAATGACAAGTGTAATATCACTGTTCTTATACTCAGGGTTTTGCTTAATCTTGAAATAAGATTCAACAAAATATTTGTTTAATCCAAAATTCTTTTTTTGTCGCTTTCTATCGTTTCCATCAACAAACAAATCTCCAAATGTAATATTCTTTGAAAGTCTAGGCTTATTGCAATGCTTAACTTGAACCAAAACAATTCTCGACTTGTTTTGATCTTCATGTTCAAAAAAATATCGTCAAAGGCTCCAAAACCTTCTATATTTGATGCTAACCAAAAGTCACTTTCACCTCTTAACCCATGAAGTAGGTACAACATTGATAATGTTATTTCGTAATCATAACCATAAATGCCTTCTGATGTACCATCTCTCTTCTTAAATGTACGATTACTAAGTATTTCAGACTGTTTGTTTTCTACATTCATACCCTACTAAACCTACCAATAACTTTCTTCGATAAAAGTCACCAAGTGCCTAAGATAATGCAACAGATTCTTTAATATTTCAATAATAATGCTGAACAGGGTCGATTTTGTTTGCTGTCTTAAGCATAAAGATTCCCCGAATCTAATATGTAATTGCCGCAAGCTGCATTTAGTAATATAATCTCATATTAAATAAGACGTTACTTAAGTTTATGCTAGATTCTCCGCTAATTTTGACAGCCATTCTTATATTTTTCATTTTTACGTTGTCATTCTTTTTTATAAAAAAGACGTTTGGGTCAACGAATAAGAAGATAATAAAATCCTTCAGAAAAATTGTTGAGAAAATCAATGCATTGGAATCTGATATGCAGAGCTTATCTGATGAGGAACTTGCTGGTAAAACTCAAGAATTTAAACAAGAATTGAAAAATGGCAAAACACTAAATGACCTTCTCGTACTCACATTTGCGGTTGTGCGCGAAGCCTCTCGAAGGTTTCTTAACATGAGACACTTCGATGTTCAACTGATCGGTGGAATGGTGCTCCATAACGGCATGATATCAGAAATGAAAACAGGAGAGGGAAAGACACTCGTTGCAACTTTGGCAGCATATCTAAATTCCTTAGAAGGGAAAGGCGTACATGTCGTAACTGTTAACGATTATCTTGCAAAACGAGACACAGAATGGATGAGCAAATTATATAATTCTCTTGGGGTTTCTGTTGCGTTTATTACGAATAACTTGACAGACGAAGAGAGGAAAGAGGCTTACAGTGCAGATATCGTGTATTCCACAAATAACGAGCTTGCCTTTGATTACCTGCGAGACAATATGAAATTTTCTCAAGAAGACATGGTTCAGAGAGGCTTTCACTACGGAATAGTTGATGAAGTGGACTCAATACTCATTGATGAAGCTCGCGCTCCGCTTATTATTTCTGGCCAGATTGAGGAAAACAATCAGATATATAAGCATATCAATAAAATAGTAACCAAATTAGTTGACTCTGATTATGAGTTGGATGAAAAGGGTAGGGCAGTGTTCCTTACTGAAGATGGTATTTCACGAGTGGAAGAACTACTAAGGTCATACAATCTCATTCCTGAAAATTCCTCGCTTTATGATACTGACAGCATGATAATGACTCATTATATAGACCAAGCATTACGTGCACATAAGCTGTTTACTGCCGATAAAGATTATATAGTAAAGGATGGCAAGGTAGTGATTATTGATGAATTTACTGGGCGTATGATGGAGGGCAGGAGATATTCCGATGGTCTTCATCAGGCACTTGAAGCGAAGGAGAATCTTGAAATTCAGCATGAAAACCAAACTTTAGCATCGGTCACATTTCAGAATTACTTTCGTATGTACAATAAACTTTCCGGAATGACGGGAACAGCAGCAACAGAGGCAGAAGAGTTTCGTGATATATACAGATTAAATGTAGTAAAAATTCCAACCAATGTACCTGTAAAAAGAGTTGATATTGATGATGAAATTTACGGTACAGAAAAGGAAAAATTTAATGCTGTGTTGAAGTTTATAGAAGAATGCTACAAACGCCTTCAACCGGTCCTTGTTGGCACGGTGAGCATCGAAAACTCTGAGAAGCTTTCTGCGCTTTTGCAAAGCCATTCTCTTAAGCATTCAGTATTGAATGCTCGTTATCATGAACAAGAGGCGTACATAATAGCGCAAGCTGGAGTGCCAGGTAGTATCACTATAGCAACTAACATGGCAGGACGTGGAACTGATATTCAGCTTGGTGGAAATGCTGAAATGATCGCAAAGGTGGAGCTAAAGAAGATAAAAAATGCTGATGAAAGAGAAAAAAAATACCAAGAAATAGTTGAAAGAGTAAAAAAAGATAAGGAAATTGCTATAAAAGCTGGTGGTTTATGTGTGGTTGGAACCGAAAGACATGAAAGTAGGAGGATAGATGATCAATTACGTGGCCGTTCTGGCCGTCAGGGTGATCCTGGGCTTTCTAAGTTCTTTTTATCACTTGAAGATGACCTAATGAGAATATTTGGTTCTGATAGAATGAGAAGTTTTTTACAAAGAGTGGGGCTAAAGAACAACGAGGCTATTCATCATCCATGGATTAATAAAGCACTTGAGAAGGCACAAAAGAAAGTTGAAGCTAGAAACTATGATGTGCGAAAATCTTTGCTTAAGTTTGATGACGTAATCAACAACCAACGTAAAGTTATTTTTAAACAGAGAAACAATATCTTAGGCAACGAAATTAATGATTTACTTGAAGTATATAGCGAAGTAAATGAGAGCGTAATAGAAGGTATAGTCCAAAGTGGCTATTATGAGGATTATATTGAAGATATAGTCAAAGAATTCCATACAAAGTATGGAATAACACTTGATAAAGAAGATTTAGCAAAGTTTTTAAACAAACAAGAAGCTTTGGATTATATAAATGATAAGATACAAGAATTTTTTACTGAAAAAGAAAAATATTTCAATAGTCAGCAAACTACAGATTTGTGGAATACGATAGTGAAGCAAATGATGATAATGACACTTGATCATTTATGGAGGGAACACCTCTCAATTCTAGAGAGCCTAAGACAAAGCATAAGCTTACGTGCTATGGGGCAGAAAGATCCACTGAATGAATTTAAACGCGAAGCTTTCTTAATGTTTGAGTCAATGCTTGAAAAGTGGAAAGAACTTACCATTCACCGCTTAGCACACTTTAAGTTGGTAGATAACCAAGAAATAGGCAATAGGTTACACTCTGCTAGAAATAGCAGACTTCCCAAAGTCTCAAGAAATGACAAATGTCCTTGCAACTCCGGAAAGAAATACAAACACTGCCATGGTGCGGTTACTGTGGTGAATTAATAATTATGGTTGTACAGTCTCTTGCTCACGTATATTACTGCAGCTAACCTCACTTAATTTGCTACTTAACGAATGTTCTGATACCTTATATGCAACTCCATAGGCAATACCACCAACGGTCAGTGCAGATGCTACAGTAATTCCAACTATTGCTAGTGGAGGTAATGCAGTGGGATAGGCAAGTACTAGTGGAACTACAACAGCAGATATAACAACCCCAGTGGCTCCTGCTTTTGTAACTTTAGGTCTATGAATAAATGATGGATCTGCACCATAGTCTAGTAGAAGTTTTGCTGTTTTTGGATATTTACTATGCAAAGCATGACCCAAAGGGGTATATCCATTTTTATCTTTCAGATCGATATTAGCTCCATTTTTTAGTAGAAGTTTTGCTGTCTTTATATGCCCATGTTCGGCAGCATAATGCAGAGGAGTTTTTCTATCTTTACCTTGTAGGTTAACCTTTGCTCCTTCTTTTAACAAGAGTTCTACTACTTGCGTATGCCCGTATGCGGCAGCCCCATGTAAAGGAGCTGTACCATACTTAACTTTTACATCGATCTTCGCTCCGTTTTCTAGAAGATTTTTTACTACTTTTATACATCCATGTCTAGCAGCAACGCACAAAAGAGTTTCTCCTTGCTTCAGGAAGAATTTTAGTAATTTCTCATCATCTTTAGCTAATTTACTTAATACAAAATCCTGTATAAATAGGTGATTTATATCAAATTTGCTTTTTTCCCAATCACCATATATAAGTTGATTTGCCTGCTGCAGCTTATCTTTAATTCTATCAATTAAATTTTCCTTACTCAGATCTGGACTACTATTAACTTCTTCTAATATTGCTTTGAACATTCTCCTAGTACAAACCATAAAAATTCATCACAGTGTATAGTTAGACTATATCATGTCAATGAGAATTTAAGAAAACACGGTAGAATTTTTACCTTATGATTCAATTACTATAACGGACTGCTTGCCTATCATCAAATTAGCGGTACAGATTCTTCTTTTTTTCCAGATTCCAGCGTCACGCGCTGGAATGACAAGAAAGGAGTGCTGGAATGACAAAGAAGAGTGAAATTAGCTCTTATTTATTGTTTGTGTCGTTTTCAGTAAAAGCTTCCTCCCATGTGCCTTGAGTTGCTGCGCGGCTATATTCTGTTACTCTATTTTCGAAGAAATTCGTATGTTCCACGCCATTTAGTATTTCATCAAGCCACGGAATAGGATTATCATTGACATCATATATGGACTCAAGACCTAATCGCATTAACCGTCTGTTTGCTACGTAGCGTATGTAATTGCGCACTTCTTCTGCGGATAGTCCTTCAACGTCTCCGAAATCAAAAGCAAGCTTTATAAACTCATCCTCAAGTTCAACAATAGTGCGACATGCAGAATATAATTCCTCTTTAAACTCGTCGTCCCAAATTTCATTATTCTCTTTAATAAATGTATTAAACAACATGATAATTGAATTGGTGTGCAAAGTTTCATCACGGGCTGACCAGGCAATTATTTGTCCCATGCCTTTCATTTTTCCAAAGCGTTGAAAATTGAGCAAAATTGCAAATGATGCAAATAACTGCAGCCCCTCGGTAAATGCACCAAACACTGCTAGAGTTTTAGCTACATGTTTTTTATCATGTTTTTTGCTTTCCTCAAATTCTAGCATATACTCATACTTCTTTCTCATAGCATCATACTTTAAGAATGCTTGATACTCGCTTTCTGGCATGCCAATTGTGTCTAAAAGATAAGAATAAGCTGCAATGTGTATAGTTTCCATATTGGAAAAGCTTGCAAGCATCATGCATATTTCTGTTGGCTTAAATATATTTGAATAATGCCTCATGTAACAGTTATTTACTTCAATGTCTGCCTGAGTAAAGAATCTAAAAATCTGAGTTAGTAGATTTTTCTCTACGTTTGAAAGTTTAGTTTTCCAATCCTTTACGTCATCAGCAAGCGGAACTTCCTCAGGTATCCAATGGATTCTTTGTTGCTGCAGCCACGCATCATACGCCCAAGGGTAATTAAAAGGTTTGTATATTGGATCTGCTTCTAACAATGACATAAGACACCTATTATTTTCTAAAGTAAATATTATATTAAGTGATATTGAGAATCAGTCAATTTAACTTTTTTGAAATTTGACGGCAGATAATTTATTAGTGTATTATAGCTTCAAGTAATTTATCAACAGAAATGCGAGTATTAATATCTTTTATTTTATTATTTACAGTGAGCTGCACTCACACTATTCACAATCACGGAGCTCCTGGCATTAATTTTGAATTGTGGAACAAGATAAAAGTAGGTGACGATAAAGAAAAAGTGGTTCACACTTTAGGATCACCAACATTAGTATCAAAGTTTGATGACAATGTTTGGTACTATGTCTCATATAAAATTAAACAAGCTAACTTCTTAGGAAAAAGGAAGTATAGTAGTAAGTCTCTGCAAATTTCATTCGACCAGGACGGTAAAGTTGAAGATACAAAAGAAACTGACATCTTAGAGAGATCTTTGGCTGTTTTTTCTGATTGAAAATCTGCTCAGATCTCTTCACGTCATACCATCACAACTGTACGAATTTCTTGCGTTGTAGTAGAATGAATGTAGGATGTTAACCGCCGGTAGCGCGTGACGCTAGGCCATAAAAATTCCTTGACACATTTCGCCAGCGCCCTTATCATGAAACTGAAGCTATTGTATTTGCTTTTGCCAATCTGCAGATTAAAAGGTAAGGATTACTTAATGTATCGGCGTCTTATGTTCAATTTTTTGCACTATCTGCACCTTATGTCTTTATAAAATTTCTAGGTTTTTACCTAGTATAAGCTGAAATGCGCTTATAAAGCGTTCAAGACATCACCCAACGTCAAATTTTAAAATAGAGAGTGTAATAACTAGCTACCACGGGTTTTCTTTGCCTTTTTTTTCTGCCTAGTAAATTTCTTAATATTTATACGGAAGGTAGCGCGTGACGCTGGAATCCCAAAAAAAGGATGATGTCATCCCAGTGTCTGGGCACTGGGATGACAAAAAAAGGAGGCACTGGCATGACACCCTTTTGGATAGAAACCAGCGTCAAGCACTGGGATGACATCATAGGGGGTACTGGGATGACACCCTGCTGGTGAGCTCAAATCACAATGTTTGTATAGTTGTACGTCACGCGCGGGAATGACAGAGAAATCTAATTGAAATTGTTAGACCTAATTAGGTTCTTAGTTTCTCAAAAAAATCCTTTAACAAAAAAGAGCATTCTATTTCTAATATCCCACCATAAACTTCAGGTATATGGCTGCAAAATTGAAATATCTTAGCACCATTTTCAATTCCTCCACCTTTTGGATTATAAGCTCCAAAGTACAATCGTTTAATTCTGGCAAAGGAAATAGCTTGAGCACACATCGGACATGGTTCTAATGTTACGTACATATCAGCATCACAAAGCGTGGGAGTTGAAAATGCTTGTCTGATCGCTAACATCTCTGCATGTGCAGTTGGATCGCTGGATATATTGTGTGCAGAAGAAATGATATTGTCTCCACTTACTATTACAGCACCTATGGGCACCTCATCATTTTTTTGAGCGAGTTTGGCTTGCTCTATGGCAAGCTCCATATATTGATACTTAAACACTAGGCACTTATTTCTTATCAATTGCTGCTTTAACGAACGACACGAAAAGAGGATGAGGAGAAAACGGCTTTGATTGAAATTCTGGATGAAACTGCACACCAATAAACCACGGATGACTCTCTAACTCCACTGCCTCTATGCACGTTCCATCTTCTGATATGCCACTGCATAGCAGCCCATTTTTTTCCAAATCATCTTTATAATCTGAATTGATTATGTATCTATGCCTGTGTCTTTCTGAAATAGTAGTGTTACTATATGCATCCATCATTTTAGAGTTTGCATTTATATTACATTTGTATGCCCCAAGTCTCATGGTTCCACCAAGATCGTCATCTTGATCGCCAGCTAACTTAACGATTGGATGTTTACAGTTACGAAATTCTTCAGAGTGTGCATCTTCAAGCTTAACAACATTACGAGCAAATTCAATAATTGCAAGCTGCATACCAAGGCAAATTCCGAAAAATGGGATATTATTTGTACGGGCATAATTTATTGCTAATATTTTACCCTCTACTCCGTCATCACCAAACCCCCCTGGAACAAGGATTGCATGAGAATTCTGTAATTTCTCTCCTATAAGTTTTTCATTTATAGGTTTTTCTTCCTTCTCTCTTGAGTTAACCCAATTTATCTTTACTTTGACTTTATTACTAATCGCACCATGATTTAATGCTTCAACCAGTGATTTGTATGCATCAGGGAATTCGGTGTATTTTCCCACTATAGATACAGTAACTTCCTGTGTTGGGTGCCTTATGGAATGCACTATTTGATCCCATTCAGTCAAGCTTGGTTTTGGCTTACTTAAATGAAAGTGCTCCAAAATTTGCGTATCAAGCCCACATTGGCTATACAACACCGGTAACTCATATATATGACTCACATCAGGGGCAGGGATCACATTGGATAAAGAAACATTGCAAAGCTTAGCTATTTTCTCTCTTTGATTATCGAAAATTTCTTTCTCACTGCGGCATAATATAATATCTGGTTGTAACCCCGCGGAATTTAACTCTCGAACTGAATGCTGCGTTGGTTTTGTCTTTAATTCTTGCGCTGCGGTAAGATATGGTATTAAAGTTAAGTGAATAAGGATAACTCTTTGTTTTCCTAATGTGTAGTTAACTTGACGTATAGCCTCCAAAAATGGTTGGCTTTCAATGTCACCTACAGTTCCGCCTATTTCACATATTACAAAATCTAAACCTTCCGTACCATTAAAAATGAACGATTTGATCAAATCTGTCACATGAGGAATGACTTGCACAGTTTTGCCCAGATAATCCCCACGCCTCTCTTTCTTCAATAACTCATGATATATCTTACCAGTTGTTATATTGTCATCTTTTGTTGCTTTAATTCCAGTAAAACGCTCATAATGCCCAAGATCCAAATCAGTTTCAGCACCATCCTCGGTCACAAATACCTCTCCGTGCTGAGTTGGGTTCATTGTCCCAGGATCAATGTTGAGATACGGGTCAAGTTTTCTGATACGGATCTTAAAACCGTGAGCTTGAAGAAGCGCACCAACGCTTGAAGCAACTAAGCCTTTACCAAGCGATGACACAACTCCACCTGTAACAAAGATAAATTTAGCTTCCTTCATTAATTTTCAAATGGAACAGAAGTAGGTTCACTTTCTTGCTTTTTTTCTAATATAATTTTCTCTGCAATCGATTTTTTATGTACGTCTTTTGAATATAATCCTGACAATAGCAATGTGTTTATAATAAACAATCCAGCAACAATAGCCGTTATTCTGCTGAGCGGGTTTTCAGAAGATTTCACTGGAATCATCGAATTGACCCCCTGTTGTGTATTACTAAAACCACTTAACGAACTACTTCCAGGCGGCTGCAAGAGCACTAAAATTACTAACACAACAACCAATATTATTTGAAATATACTTAATACCGCTACTGACATTATAGATAGGGCTGAAAATAAAAATCTTAGCAGTACAAAGCACGTAAGTCAAGAACATCTGTCACCCAAATAACTTGAAATCTAAGTATGTATTTACTGCTTACCTTATTTTGATTAACATATGCATAAGACTTTGGGCTTAATATGTATCACATTTTAAAATATAAAGATTATGAACCAAAAATAGACGAAAGTGCTTTCATCGCAGGTGGTTCGCATATCATAGGTAAGGTTGAAATAGGAAGAGATGCAAGCATCTGGTTTAATTGTGTAATCAGAGGGGACGTTGGATCAATAAAAATAGGTAATGGAACAAATATTCAAGATGGAACGGTAATTCATGTGGATAGAAACCCAGGTGGTGACACAATTATTGGCAGCATGGTAACAGTGGGACATTTTTGTGTGTTGCACGCATGCACGGTGCATGATAAAGCGTTTATTGGTATGGGCTCTACCGTGATGGACCATGCAGTTGTGGAGCCTGAAGCTATGGTAGCTGCTGGCTCACTGGTAACACACGGAAAAGTGATAAAAAGTGGGGAAATATGGGCTGGCAGGCCAGCAAAATTCTTCAAAAAAATGTTGAATGAAGAAATTAAACATATCGCGCAGTCGGCACAAAATTATATTATGTTAATGAAGGAATATAAAAATTGTAGTTGAAAGCATATGCGTTAAATTAAGAAGAAGGCTCGTTTGTTTTTTTTCTTCCTTTCAAGGGAATTTGTGACTTAGGCTCCGTGAACAAAAATATAAAAGGAAAGAAAAAAGCTGGAGTTTAACCTAATCCATATGAGCCTAACTCTGTTAAATAGTACTCTAAAAGTATCTATTCAGATGCATGGCTAATGCTGAAACAAAAATTCCAGTGCTCCCTTTCTTGTCATCCCAGTGCCTTGACTACTTGGATCCAGAAAACTTAACTTTAAATAAGTGGCTGCATAATAAAGACTAGATCCCAGTGTCACGCACTGGGATGACACCGAAGTGGCTACTCGGATGACATCATAGGAAGCGCTGGGATAACATCATAGGAGATACCGTCTTACCAGTCAACAAAAAAATTATAAAAATTGCTTAAGTTACATCATAAAATCAAAAAATACTTTCAACTGTGTAGCGGTACACAGATTATAGTTAGTGGATATGTTGATAAGTAAATTAGTTACATATAAGACAGCAGAAATTTACTTATCAACATATCCACTAACCAACTACATTCAATAAATTCGTGTAAGATGCCATTTTATACGAGATGGCTTAGAAGCATTTTTTGATTTTAAACTCCAGTCAACCTCTTAGCCCTATAGTTTTTGATATGATCTGGATCAAAAGCCTTCTTTGAACTTAGAACACCAAAAACAATATGGAGTAACTTACGCATCGCAGCTCCCACAATGGCCATATTATGCTTGCCTTTTTCTTTTAATCTCTTGCAAAAAGTCATAATAATAGGATTGTGATTTTTAGCTACTATAGCAGGAAAATACATTGCCTTACGTAGTGTTCGTGAACCTGATTTACTTAATCTGGGCTTGGCATATACAGATGAACCTGATGTTATATTTCGTGGTATAGTTCCAGCGTATGCTGCCAATTGCCTGGCATGTATAAAAGCCTTTATGTCAGGAATTTCCGCTAAAATAGCTATTCTCTCCTATACCTGGAATAGTCAATAGGAGTTGAAAATCTTCCAACAATTCTTTGTGTTAGTTCACGTACGGAGTTTTTTATTGTTTCTATTTTTTGAGCTATATTCATTGCAACAAGCATTTGCAACTTCTTTGGGAAGTCTCTCTTTTTTTTCTAAGTGGTTATTTACTAATGTTAACTCATCTTTTAACGCAACCGAGCAACGATAAAGATGTTTTAATTTTTTCATTTCAGGAGAAGCAACTAGAAGGTTCCTGTCTTTGGCAATAATCAGCAATAATTTCTGCATCGGTCTGATCATTCTTTTGTCTTACAAGCTTACTTCTCGCATAAGATTTAATACAATAAGGATTTACAACACTAACAAAATATCCAGAATTGTGTAGAAATTCAGCCAAAGCTTCGCTATAACAACCAGTAGCTTCCATACAAGCTTTCACTTGTTCTACGTTATGTTTTTGTAGAAAGTTCAGTAGACTTTGAAACCCATTATCATCGTTCTTAAAGCTTCTTTTCCTAGTTTCACGCTTTCCTTTTTTACTTATGAATGAAAGAAAGACATCAAAGCGATCTTTTGATATATCTATGCCCAAAAAGTTGTTGATCATATATAACCCCATACGTTACCATTAAAAATGAAAAGTAATGCTAGTCTTGTAGATACAGAATTAGAACCATTTAGGTCTTTCTACGATACCGTCCAGCCTGTACTCTTGAGAAGGGAACTCTTGTCTCCTATACAGATTTTATATCTAAGGCCAGTAACAGAGTTTTTCCCTTCTCCACCTAGTGCTTAAGCTTAAAGCATTAGATGCTTTTTTCAAGATACAAGGCTTGGATGACACCTTGACAACCGTCATCCCGCTACGTGTTAGCGGGATCTAGAGATACCGCGGCGGTATGACGTAGGACTGCTGATATTCCGCTACTAGTTAGCACCGCGGTGGTATAGCTATAAATTGTTGATATCTTTTTTATATCACATTTTTAACTTACAATAGTTAGCCAGCGTTCCTTACATTAACCAAATCTTTCAAATTCTGCACTCACCACTACCTATAACTCACTTTCACGCAATATTGATCGTTCTTAAAAAGCAATCTAACATTTTTTATTCCTTGATTGCGAAGCTTTGATGCAGCTGATTTAGCAGCCTGAGCACTTTTAAAAAATGCAACATATCCCTTACTTTTTGCACTGTCTTGTTTTGGGTGACGTTTCTGTATTTCTTTTTCATACTGCTTTCGGTAATGAGGAGTATTTTGTATCAATTGTTCTGACATCTTTCTTAGGTATTGGACTTTTACTTTTGCAAGCCCAGATTTATGAAATCCTAAGACTTGAGCTGCTTTTTCTGATAAGTCTATTATTCTGCCTTCAATAAATGGTCCTCTATCGTTAATTCTTATAACAAGCTTTCTTCCATTTTCTAAATTAGTGACAAGAACAAAGCAGGGTAGGGGCAAAGTCTTATGCGCTGCAGAGATCAAGTGACGGTTAAACACTTCGCCATTTGCTGTAAGCGTGCCATGATCTTCTATTCCATACCACGACGCTATCCCTATCTCTTCATAGTGTTTACAGTTTTTTGGGTGATAAGTTATACCATTTATTGTGTAGCTGCTGCCAATTTTATAATGACCTGCAGTGCAGTTAAACCTGTTGCTAAAACTGCAGCTACTTATCAAAACAAATATTAGACATAGAAAGGTTAGGTTTTTTATCATTGTATTCGGTAAGAGGGTTCGATACTATGAGGATTTTAAATTATACTATAATAAATTTAGTAATGAGTAAACATCTACTGCTAAATATTAACAAAACTCAAAAAGGAATAATACATATTATTGGTATAGGTGGAATCGGAATGAGCGCTATTGCTGAAATTCTTCACAATTCCAATTACAAAGTTCAAGGCAGTGATGCACAATCAAACGACAATATAAATAAGTTACAAAAGCTAGGTATAGAGGTTTATATTGGTCACAATGCTAATAATACAAGCCAAGCTCAAATAGTTGTACATTCTTCTGCAATAAAATCTGATAATGTGGAGTTAATTGCGGCAAAAAATAACAATAAAATCGTTTTGCATAGATCAGACATACTTACTGAAATTATGAAAGATAGGTGTGTAATAGCGGTTTCAGGTTCAAGCGGAAAGACAGCAACAACGGCTATGATTGCTTCCATTTTTGATCATTCTGGCATTGATGCGACTGTAACTGTAGGAGGGATATTAAATTCCTATAAGAGCAACTTCAAGCTTGGAGGGAGTGACACTTTTCTGATCGAGGCTGATGAGTCTGATGGAACTATGCTAAAAATCCCTGCAAAGATTGCTGTCATAACAAGTATCAACAATGACCACATAGATTATTACGGCACATTTGATAATATCAAAAATGCATTTTCCCAATTCGTGAATAATGCAGGTTCTGCAGTTTTACCTGATTCTGTAGACATCGATTATGATGCGAGTAATTCTATAACGTTTGGGTTTGAGAATGGTAGCATAAGAGCCAGCAACATCGAACAACATAATAACAGCATGGAATTTGATGTGTTGATTGACAATAACCACAGAATAAAAAACGTAGTACTATCAAACACAATAGGAATGCATAAAGTCAGTAACGCACTAGCTGCAATATCAGTTGCGATAAAGCTCGGGATTAGCAATGCAGAGATTAAAAAAGGCCTTTTGGAATTTCAAGGAGTAGCAAGAAGATTCTCTTTGATTGCCGATATTAAAGGTGTTAAGTTAATTGAGGATTATGCCCATCATCCAAATGAAATATATGCAACTTTAACGGCTGCACGTTCGATTACTAAAGGAAAAGTAATAGGAATTATCGAACCACTTCGTTTTGCTCGCATTCGTAATTTTTTTGATGAATTCATACGAATTTTCATGATGTTTGATTATGTCATCCTCACTCCTGTTCATCCCCCAGAAGACAAGCCTATTCCTGGTTGTGGAATTGATGATATACAAAAAGCTTTAATCAGTAATGGATTTAATAACACAAAAATTATGAATGATGCTTTGCTCATTTCACATTTTATTAGTGATTCGACAAGTCCAGGAGATATAGTATTATTTATTGGTGCTGGTAGTAATATAGCTAAATTGGCAAAGGAAACTGCAGCACTTATTGCGGAAGTTAAGGTTTAATGCAATGAATAAGATAATTAACAACGTATTTGCAAGAGAAATTTTAGATAGCAGGGGTTACCCCACTGTTGAGGTGGAAATTGAACTCTGTGATGGAGCAATAGGTAGGGCATCTGTACCTTCTGGAGCTTCAACCGGTAAATTAGAAGCCTTGGAACTCAGGGATCAAGATGAGAAAAGGTATTGTGGTAAAGGAGTGCTGAAAGCTGTTCAAGCTGTAAATGGGATAATAGCAGATGAAATCATTGGAATGAATGCAGCGGACCAAAATGCAATTGGTAAAGCATTAATTGAACTGGATGGAACAAAAAATAAATCTAAACTTGGAGCAAATGCAACTTTGGGTGTGTCTCTTGCGGTTGCAAAAGCAGCAGCAAACAGTTTTAAAGTGCCGCTCTACAGATATTTGGGGGGAGAGCAGACGAGTGTTATGCCGGTTCCACTCATTAACATAATTAATGGCGGAGTACATGCAGACAATAAGCTCGATTTTCAAGAATTCATGATTCTTCCGGTCGGGGCTGAGACTTTCAGTGAAGCAATCAGAATGTCTGCGGAGGTGTTCCACAACTTACGTAGCATTCTTAAGAAAAAAGGTTATAGCACAAACGTAGGAGATGAAGGTGGTTTTGCACCAAATATTGAAAGTACTGAAGAAGCACTTGACTTGATCATATACGCTATAGAATCAGCAGGTTATTCAGCGCAAAGTGATTTTGCACTGGGCCTTGATGTTGCTTCATCTACTTTTTATGAAGATGGAATTTACGAATTTGAAAGTAAGGGGCTTACTTCAGAAGAGTTAACCGAATATTATTGTGACCTTGTGGAAAGATATCCAATAATTTCTATAGAAGATGCAATGAGTGAAGACGACTATGAAGGTTGGAAATTGCTTACTGCAAAACTAGGGAATAAAATTCAATTGGTTGGGGATGATTTATTTGTTACAAATTGTGAACTAATAGGCAAAGGAATAGAAGAAAAAATGGCAAATGCTGTACTGATCAAGCCAAATCAAATAGGGACGTTAACAGAAACGTTTAATGCAATTGAAATGGCAAAATCAAACAACTACAAAGCTGTGATTTCTCACCGCTCAGGTGAAACAGAAGACACAACAATATCTCATATAGCAGTTGCATCAAATTGCGGACAAATAAAAACCGGATCGCTATCGCGTTCTGATAGACTCGCGAAGTATAACGAGCTAATGAGAATAGAAAGCACGTTAGGAAAGGATGCTAAATATTATCGTGGGTTAGCATGGGTTTTATAGACGAAGTAAAATTGTGTTTAAAAGCCGGTGACGGTGGTGATGGCTGTGCAAGTTTTCGTCGAGAAAAGTTCGTTGAATTTGGTGGTCCAAATGGTGGTAATGGAGGAAAGGGTGGAAACATAGTTTTCATCAGCGACGCTAATCTCAACACTTTTCTTCATTTTCGTTATAGAAGACACATTAAAGCAGATAGTGGAAAAAATGGTGCAGGCAGGGATAGATCTGGCACAGCAGGGCAAGACGTTATACTTAAAGTTCCAGTCGGTGCACAAATAATTGATGAAGAAAGTGAAGAGATAATAGTCGATCTTGACAAGCCTGGTATGGAATTTCAAGTAGCACAGGGTGGAAAAGGAGGACTTGGAAATACTAATTTTAAATCTTCTACTAATAAGGCACCAAGACATTTTACTTACGGTCAGCCTGGCGAAGAAAAACATGTATTATTAAAACTAAAAGTTTTATCAGATGTTGGAATTATTGGCATGCCAAACGCAGGTAAATCAAAATTTTTGACTCGCTGCTCAAATTCCGATACAAAAGTAGGCGATTATCCATTTACCACCGTAAGACCTCATTTAGGCATGGTAAAAGTGGATGATAGCGAAGTTGTAATAGCAGATATTCCTGGAATAATTACTGATGCTCACCTTGGAGTTGGGCTCGGGCATAAATTTTTAAAGCACATAGAAAGGTGTCAAATTTTACTTCATTTAATCGATGTAACTCACGATGACGTTGTTTCGGCTTATAGTTGTATCCATAATGAATTGGAACTTTACAATAGTGATCTTGTTGAAAAAGAAGAGATTGTAGTATTAAACAAATGCGACTTATTGAGGGAAGCAGAAATTCTGGAAAAGAAGAACCACCTAGCTAATTATCTCAATAAAGAAGTGCTGTGCTTATCAATTAATGATGATTTACAGCCCATTTTGAGATTATTAAGTAAAAAATTGAAAAAGAGTAATCCTAAGGAAATCGATGTATATGATCCTTTTAAGATGTGAATTTCATTTATTTTATCATATAACTAGAATATATTTGTACGAACATTGTTTTTGAAGGTGATTTGCTCAGTAAATGGTCAGCGCGTGACGCACAACTGTACGAACATTTGTTTTTGTTAAACACAACAAATCCCAGTGTCAGCTACTTGCATCTACCACACAACTGTACGAACATTGCAATTTGCAGGCAATTTGCGTGGCAGATGGTGTCATCCCAGTGCCCAAGCAACAAGGACAACATTGCAAATTTAGAGTTCAAAAGGGTTATTCCTCGAGAACTACTGCGTCAGAAAGCTGGCGTTGAAT
>CACPSE010000023.1:0-20450 GCA_902636535.1 uncultured Wolbachia sp.
CTGTAATAATGTGCTGACGCTTAGTTTAAGCGCGATTTGGCTGAATGTAGAAAAAATAAAAAAGACATGCAGCCGCTATAATTTTATGTAATCCGCCAAAAGATACCCTGAGTTTTTACTGAATTTTGTCATTGAGCCTGCAGGTCACAAATACCCTTAATACTATAATAAGGGGGCTGGCGGAGTTTGTCAAGCAAGTTTTTCTTTTCCGTGAATTCCCTTTGAAGTCGAGTATTGAAAATTGACTGGAGAGTTGCGGATTACTTTGTATATGTCATAACAAGCCATGGCACTCTCGGCAAAACCACTTAATATTAACTTTATTTTGCCTGAATAAATAGCTATATCTCCGATTGCATATATTCTATCTCTACTGGTTTTTAAGGTAGTCGGATCAACAACTATGCGGCCATGTTCTAACTGTATACCCCAATTGTTTATTGGACCAAGATTCATTGACAGTCCAAAAAATGGCAGCAAAAAATCAGCGGATATTTCTTTTTCTTCCTTAGAGGCAATGTTTTTTACTATCACTGTGCTCAACTGCCCATTACCTCCTGCTAGTTCGTGTAATTGATATGGCACTACCAGTTCTATCTTTCCATCATTTTCAAGTGATTCTAATTTATTTCTAGTTTCAGGAGTGCAGCGAAATTCCTTTCTCCTATGTATCACATAAATTTTCTTTGCAACTTTAGAAAGTTCTACAGTCCAATCAGCCGCAGAATCACCCCCCCCTGCAATGACTATAGTTTTGTCCTGAAAATCAGAAATTTTATTTACACTATAAAATACAGATTTATTTTCATATTCTAATATACCACTTAAGGGTGGACGGTTAGGTTCAAACATTCCGTTACCTGCAGCAATGATAACGGCTTTGCATTTTACCTCTGTACCTATGTTCGTTATGATAGTAAAGTTTTCACCTTCGTTATTTGAAATCTTTTCCACTTTTTGACTTAAATGGTAAACAGGCTCAAATGGTGAAGCTTGCTCCATTAGTCGCTCAATTAATTTTTGGGCAGTAATTACAGGATAACCAGGTATATCATATATTGGCTTTTCTGGGTAAAGAGCTGTGCATTGTCCTCCTGCTTGATCCAAAACATCTATTATATGACATCTCATATCAAGCATTCCCGCTTGAAAAGCAGTGAATATTCCAACAGGCCCTGCACCTATTATTACGATATCGGTTTCCATATTCAGATGGTGATCTATTTATAGATATTAGCTTTCTTTGCTAACAAGGTCAATTTACAAAGGGATGTATTTTTAAAAGATGTGGCTAGATTAGACAAGATTTCCAGCGTTATGAACCACATAGTCCAAATAAGCTCTAAAAATCAGCTAGCATAGCGAGATGCTGTGCGGACGGAATGGGATTCGAACCCATGGTACGCTCATCACGTACGTCAGTTTTCAAGACTGGTGCCTTAAACCGCTCGGCCATCCGTCCATTTCTTTTCTATCACAACATTTGATTTTAAGCAATCTATAAAAGCTTTACTTGCCCACGCAAAAGTTGCTAAACACACTACTCAATATTTCCTCAACATCAATAATTCCAATCACCGCACCAAGTTCAAATGCAGCAAGCCTCAAATCTTCAGATATCAACTCAATTGGATTATCGATATTAAAACGTTGTAAATGTTCCAGTGCTTTCTTCATGTGATTCCTATGTCTTTGCCGAGTAATCACAGGAGTGTCTCTATCATGCCCAAATTTTTCCTCTGCCTTCTCTTTTATGAGGGAGATCAACTTGTTTGTTCCTATTCCCTTTAAAATAGAAATGGGTAAAAGATCTATGCCATTAATTTTTATATTGTGATTATTGATAACATCGTCAGCTTTGCTCAATACATAAATAGTATCGCTATTTACAACGTTGCAATTGGTATTATGACGCTGTTCAAAAGGAAACAGTTCTATTCTTAAATCAGCTTCAAAAGACCTCTTTTTCGCTCGACTTATACCTTCTGATTCTATTGGATCTGAACTTTCACGAATTCCAGCAGTATCAGAGAGAATGATTGGGTATCCGCCAATGTCAATATGAGCTTCAAGTATATCTCTTGTTGTGCCTGCATATTCAGAAACAATAGCAATATCACGCTTGGCTAAGAAATTAAACAGAGTTGATTTACCGACATTTGGTTTACCAGTTATTACAACATGTAAACCCTCACGCAACCTTTCACCCCGTCTATTATCATTTAAATGCTCTTGTATCAACTGCACAAGAGCTCGCACTTCATTATTAATTTTTTCCAATTCATTTTTTTCTGTCCAAACATCCTCTGGAAAGTCTATATATGCTTCGATTTTGGATTGTATCGTTATTAATCTTTGCCTCCAATTGCTGTATAGTCCCTCCAATTCTCCTGATATCTGCTTAATCGCTTGTTTAGCTTGCATTTTCGTCTCAGCATCAATTAAGTCTGCAATCCCTTCTATTTGCGTTAAGTCAAATTTACCATTTAGAAAAGCCCTAAGTGAGGATTCTCCAGGCTCGGCCATAACGAAAACTTTTGATAATTCCTCCAAGATGATTTTTATAACTGCCTTGCTTCCATGCACTTGTAACTCTATAACGTCCTCGCCAGTGAAACTGTTTGGAGCAGGGAAATAGATGATTATTCCATTATCTATCAATTGACTGGAATCATCATATAGATCAACTAAGGTAGCAAATCTTGGTTTAATTTCTTTCTTAATATGAAAATGATTTAAAGCTTTAAGCGCGTAATTGCCTGAAATTTTGATTACTGCAACTCCTGACTTACCAAATACGGTCGACAAAGCGAAAATAGTTTCATTTGTGTTTGTCATTATTTATATAAACTACTTAGCAATGTTATACTTAAGGAACCAAAATACCTAATTTGAAAACATCTAAATTTTATTTATCTTGTCAATTTATAGTAATATAACACTATCATATTAATGAATATATTATATAAAAAAACTGTAAAGATCATCCAGGTGAAAATATTTATTTTGAAAACTGATAATATGATTTATAATGACTGACACAAGTTTTAAATATTTTATGCTCAAGAAATTAGCTTGGTACTGGTCTTTTGTAGAGTTAATTAAAGGGTTTGTTATTACATTAAAATATATGTTTAAGCCAAAGGTTACTTTGAGGTATCCTATGGAGAAGGGCCCTTTAAGTCCAAGGTTTCGTGGTGAGCATGCGTTGCGTAGGTATCCAAACGGTGAAGAACGATGCATAGCTTGTAAATTATGTGAAGTTATCTGCCCTGCTCAAGCAATAGTTATTGAAGCAGAGGAAAGAGAAGACGGTAGTCGCCGCACCACGCGCTATGATATTGATATGACAAAATGCATATACTGCGGACTTTGCCAAGAGGCATGTCCAGTTGATGCAATTGTTGAAGGTCCTAACTTTGAATTTGCTACTGAAACAAGAGAGGAGCTAATGTACAATAAAGAAAAGTTATTGCGTAATGGTGAAGTTTGGGAAGACGCAATTGCACTCAGGTTAAAGAAGAATAGGCCTTATTATTAATGTTCAGAGCTTATAACCCTGTTATCCATTATGATTTAGGGGCAGTGCCCACTAGGGATGGTGTCATCCAAGTAGCTGACACACAACTGTACGAACATTTGTTTGCGAGAGCAGTATGTTAAATATTATGGCATGTTTTGCCTCAAACACAAAGGTGTCATCCCAGTGCTTGACACTGGGATCCAGTAAAATTGATTGTGAACAAGCACACTATACAACATTTTCAATGAAATTACAAAAAAGCTGGATTCCAGTGTCAAGCACTGGAATGACACCATTTGCTGTGCAATTTACCTTCGAAAATGAATGTTCGTATGGCTATGTGCGTGACACTGGGATGACACCGTTGGAAGAAGCAAACCGCCTTCAAGCTACATGTCCGTATAGGTTTATTTATGGTTAGGATTACTTTTTCAACCGAACAAAAAGTAAAAGAATACAGTGGTAAAGTCACTGGCTTTGATATATTACAACCGGATGCTTTGAAAGAAGCAATTGCCTTTAAGGTAAATGGTGAATTGCATGATCTCTCACGTGAAATTGAAGCTGATGCAGAGATAGAGGTGATACAACTGAGTGACGAAGCGGGTTTAGATATAATAAGGCATGATGCTGCTCATATAATGGCGCAGGCAGTGAAAGAGTTATTTCCTAATACTCAGATTACTATCGGTCCAACAATTCAGGACGGTTTTTACTATGATTTTGCTACAGATCGTACCTTCACTACGGACGATCTTACCGCAATAGAAAAGAAAATGAAAGAGATTGTAAAAAGTAACCACAGATTTGTTCGAGAAGTTTGGACTCGCAAGCAGGCAATTGATTTCTTTAGTGGTATAGGCGAAAAATATAAGGTTGATATTATCTCATCCATTCCAGAGGGTGAAAACCTAACTGTTTATAGGCAAGGTGATTTTATTGACCTATGTCGTGGTCCGCACTCACCATCAACCGGCAGAGTTAAAGCGTTTAAACTTATGAAAGTAGCGGGTGCATACTGGCGAGGTGATGCAAAGGGCCCAATGTTGCAGCGAATATATGGTACAGCATGGAGAAATAAGGATGAATTAAACGCTTACCTTGAGTGCCTCAAAGAAGCAGAAAAACGTGATCACCGCAAAATTGCTAAGGATATGGATTTATTTCACATTCAAGAGGAAGCTGTTGGGCAGGTTTTTTGGCATGAACAAGGATATATTCTATATAATGTTCTTGAGTCTTACATCAGAAAGAAGCTAATAAATAATGGCTATTTTGAGGTAAAAACTCCTATTTTAGTAAGTAAAGAGCTGTGGGAAAGATCTGGACATTGGGATAAGTTTCGTGAAAATATGTTTATTGTTGACGAATCTGAGAATAAAAATTTAGCAATAAAACCCATGAATTGTCCTTGTCATGTGCAGATTTTTAATTCTCACACCAGGAGCTACCGTGATTTACCAATACGTATGGCAGAGTTTGGCACATGCCATAGAAATGAAAGCTCAGGCTCATTGCACGGACTGATGCGAGTGCGTGGTTTTACGCAAGACGATGCACATATTTTTTGCACAGAGGAGCAAATCAATTCTGAAACTGTAAAATTTTGTGACCTTTTAAAAGAAGTATATTCGAAAATTGGATTTAATGAAGTCTCTGTAAAATTTTCAGATCGTCCTGATGTTAGAGCAGGCACAGATGAAGTGTGGGATAGAGCTGAAAAAGCGCTGCTTGAAGCCGTTAAAGAAGCGGGCTTGAGTTATAAACTTAACCCTGGTGAAGGTGCATTTTATGGTCCAAAGTTAGAGTTCGTTTTGAAAGACGCAATAGGCAGAAATTGGCAATGTGGAACATTACAAGTTGATTTCATTTTACCAGAACGTCTGGGAGCTTTTTATATAGGGGCAGATGGACACAAGCATCACCCTGTCATGTTACATAGGGCAATTCTTGGGACTTTTGAGCGTTTTATTGGAATTTTGATAGAAAATTACGCAGGAAAATTTCCAGTTTGGCTTGCTCCAACGCAACTTGCTATTCTAACCATTACAAATGAGGCTGACGGTTACGCCACAGAAATTAGCAATGTCTTAAAAGAACAAGGTGTGAGAGTCAAGACTGATTTGACCAATGAAAAAATTAGTTATAAGATACGTTTACATAGTTCAAATAAGGTTCCTATATTGTGGATTGTAGGCAAAAATGAAGTTACAAGTAAAACTGTGTCAGTGAGAAATTTAGGATCGGAAAGGCAGGAGTCTTTTTCTTTGGAGAAGGCTAATGAATCGCTGTTAAAAAGTATTAATTTGAATTAAGGGAGTTAAAGTTTGCAAATAAAAAAGAACAATAAAAATAGAATTAATGAACTCATCACAGCTAAGGAGGTACGCTTAGTTGATCATAATGGTGAAATGGTCGGAATCGTGCCAATAGAACGAGCTTTGGAATTTGCACAGGGTGTTGGTTTAGACTTGGTGGAAATTGCACCTGATTCAACCCCTCCAGTATGTAAAATTCTGGATTATAGCAAGCAAAAGTATGATATAAAAAAGAAAGCAAGTGAAGCAAAAAAGAAACAAAAAACATTAACTATAAAAGAAATTAAACTGGGTCCTAATATTGGTGATCACGACTACGAAACAAAATTGCGTCAAGCAAGAGACTTACTTGTCCACGGACATAAAATTAAAGTCACAATGAGATTTAGAGGGAGAGAGCTTATAAACACTGAAGTTGGATTGGAAAAATTAGAACGGCTAATTCGAGACACTGAAGATATCGCAAAGGTAGAATTGGCACCTAAAAGAGAAGGGAATCAATATTTTTTAGCTCTGGTTGCTAAGTAGCAAAACGGCTTAAGAAGTATAAGTAAAGTTAAATTATCGCTCTCTCTTTGATAACATGGCGAAAATGTCTTATTAATCCTTGAATCGGCCAAGCTGCAGCATCGCCAAGCGCGCAAATTGTATGTCCTTCTATTTGAGTTGTAAGGTCAAGCAGCTTATCTATTTCATCAGGTTTAATATCTCCTGCCACCATCCTCTTCATAATCCTCCACATCCATCCAGTACCTTCACGGCATGGTGTGCATTGTCCACAGGACTCATGCATATAAAAGTGTGATAACCTCTCTATTGCAGCTATTATATCAGTTGATTTATCCATCACTATTACAGCAGCAGTACCAAGCCCTGATTGTGCAGTTCTTAATGAATCAAAATCCATTTCAATAGTATCGCATATAGATTTTGGAATTAATGGCACTGAAGACCCACCAGGTATTACAGCAAGTAAATTATCCCAACCTCCTCGCACTCCACCTGCGTATTTTTCAATTAATTCACGTAATGGAATTCCGAGCTCTTCTTCAACATTACACGGGTTGTTTACATGTCCTGAAATACAAAAGACCTTGGTACCAGTATTATTTGGTTTACCAAGAGATGTAAACCATTCTCCTCCGCGATTTAGAATATCTGGAACCATGGCTATAGTTTCAACGTTGTTTATTGTGGTTGGGCAGCCAAAAAGTCCAACACCTGCGGGAAATGGAGGCTTCATGCGAGGAAAGCCCTTTTTCCTTCAATTGATTCGAGTTGAGCTGTTTCTTCCCCACATATGTAAGCTCCTGCGCCCCTATGGATAAACACATCAAGATCATAACCTGATTTGCAGGCATTTTTTCCAATTAAACCTTCTTTATAGGCTTCCTCAAGTGCTTTTTTTAGAACTAAATATTCATTATAAAATTCACCCCTGATATAAATATACGCAACTGATGCGCTGATCGCTTTGCCGGCCAGGAGAATTCCCTCAAGTAACTTATGTGGCTCATATCGCAATATATCTCTATCTTTACATGTACCAGGTTCTGACTCATCTGCATTGACTACTAAATATGCTTTTGGGAGATTTTTGGGCATAAAGCTCCACTTAAGGCCGGTGGAAAATCCTGCACCCCCTCGACCTCTCAAACCAGATTTCTTTACTTCATCAATGATCTTTTCTGATCCTAAATCCAGTAATTCCTTTGTTTTTTGCCAGCTACCACGTTTTTTTGCACCCTCAAGTAGTGGAGTTCCTTTACCATTTAGGTTGGTGAATATTTTGTCTTTTTCTTTTAGCATGTTTTTCAAAATTTGTGAGTGATCCCGACGCGATTCGAACGCGTGACCCACTGATTAAAAGTCAGTTGCTCTACCGGCTGAGCTACGGGATCATTTCATTTTTCAGCTATACTAAACATCAATACAGTTCTTATCCGTTTTAATCAAACTAAAATTTTCATGTGTGAATTATATAATATACTGCGTTAGTGATAATTTAGTTAAAAAATCTATGAATAATTTAAAAAAAATTTTACTTGATTAAACTTGTTAATTTTCGGTTCACAGATTTATTTGGATGGTATGACATATAACGCTAAGGAGACAAAAAAATAGAGAAGTGTGTACACCCTGCAGAATTTGTACACTATTTAGCAATAGCCTAATAGATAAATATTTCTTGCATTTCAGCCTGAGTGATTTATGCTTTAAGCAAGAATTACCTGGGGGTATAGCTCAGCTGGTAGAGCATCTGTTTTGCACGCAGAAGGTCAGCGGTTCGATCCCGCTTGCCTCCACCAGTCTATATTAGCTCTAGCACGCCACAAAACCTGTCAAAGCAGCTTATTTTAATCTATGAGGGTTTTATACTACTTTCCTGAAAATCCCTATTTCTTTTCATAACTTTTCTCTATGCAAGTAATGTTTGTTATTATAATTCTGATATATATCAACTTAACAATAAATTAATCAATAAATGTTAGAATAGCTATAATTAAATTTATTAGGTAATACTCATGAGTGGAAAAAAACATGTTTTTAAGATGGTGCCTGGAAAAGAGGTGCTTAAAGACCAAGTTAGACATAACATAGATTGGTCTAGAACGCATCGTACACCTGTTAAAAAAGTTGAGCTTGTACCACTGGATGATAAAAATGATGTAGTACTAAACTTACCTGCAAAATTCTGTGGCGATCTTTGCAAAGACCGTTTCATATGCATAGAGGAAAACGAAGAAGGTCTTGCAAGCAAGGTAAAATATGATTCTAACTCAGATTATGTAAACAATAAGCATGCACTTGTATATTACAGTAATACATTAGTTAAGTTATCAATTGCAACAAATTTTGTGAAGGGTATGGTTATTAGTGGTTGTAGGAGTACTGTTGGGTCGGAACGACTGAAATACCAATATGTAACATGGGAAGAGTCAGATACTGGTAACAATAAATATTATTTTTCAGACAGGGAAGGAAATATAATTGACTCACCTGACAATGAGGCATTACAAGACATTATGTTATACTGCGGTGAGAGACAGATGATAAGAGATATAGTACTACCCAATATACCAGAGAGTATACTATTATCAAACGCATTTGCCAAAATTTTTGCTGAGAACCTAACAGACGACCAACTAAAGACCCTTGCCAATACTCTTAGTAACGAGCAACTGCAAAAAATAATTCCTGAACTGAATTCAAATCAACTGCAGGTTCTTGCACAGAATTTAACGGATGGACAGCTACAAAAAATCATTCCTGAACTGAGCTCAAACCAATTGCAGGCCTTAGCAGAGAACTTAACAGATAACCAACTACGAGCTTTAGTAGATCATCTAACCGACCACCAATTGCACACTCTCGCTCAGGAACTAAATCCAGAAAAGTTACAAATAATTGTTCCTATTTTAAATGATGCTCAGCTTGAAGCTCTAGTTAGAGACTTAAATCCAGAGCAAGTAAAAGAAATTTTACCTCACTTAAAAGTGGATCAGTTCAAAGTACTTATTAAAACTTTAAATGACGAGCAATTTACAGTGCTTGCAAAAGACTTGGCTGAGCACCACTTGACAATACTCTCCAAAGAATTAGAAGGTGATCAGTTGAAAGCTTTAGTAAATAGTCTGCAAGAAGACCAACTGAAAGACTTAGTTAATAAGCTTGATCCTGAGAAACTCGAAGCAATTGCTCAGGATTTAACTGATTCTAATAAGATTCAGATTATCATTAAGTCTTTAGTTGACAACCCAGACAAACTTCAAGCTTTTGCTCGCAATATGTCTAATGAGCAGTTTAAAGAACTTTTGGATAACGTAGGTGCAGAAGAGCTTAAAGATATTATTCACAAGCTGCCTTATGAGAAAGTGACAGCTGTGATTGGTGATCTCAGCAATCAAGATCAGTCTAAAGCTATTATTGATGCATTAAAAGGGGAACTTGAAGAGCAGAGTAAACAGAACAAGGAAATGATTGAGATGCTCAAGCAAATCAAGGACGATATGCCAGACATTGGACAGGCTCCAGACTTTACAATAGTAGACATTAATAATGACTCACTGTTATTTGTATAGTAGTGATTTATAAAGATAAGTAGTTTTTTTATAGGAGGTAACTATTATGAATAAAAATATAAAATTATATTCTAGTGAAGAAGTTGAATCAAATAATGCATTACAACTTTCGAAGCCGAAGTTTGATAAACCAAGCTTTGAAAAGCCAGTAATAAAGAAGATTGTCAGTGGTAAAACAAAGGAAGAATTTGATATAACTAAAGATATGACACAAGAAGAGATTGATAAGATGCCACAAATTACATTGACCATAAAGCACCTTAAAAATTTTTATGATGGCTTGATAAACAGCATTAATAAGTATGATGAAAATATGGATAGTGCAATTCAAAGTGGTATAATAACACAATTATCATCAACCATAGATAGTATAGGCAGCAAGACAAGTAGTATAGATAGTGAACTTGCAGATCTTAGGAATTCGATTCCAGATATTGGAGAAGCTCCTCCATTATTCCATGTTACTGGCGAAGAGAACGGATTGCTTTAATAAAAAAGGTAACAGCTTGCTAGCAGGCTGTTACTCTCTCTACATACTATTTCAATACAGCTGGGTTAAGGAATCTGTTTTAAAACTTTCGGCATATAGTTCTCATCATGTTTTGCAAACACTGTATCTGCAAGAAAGGTACTATTATCAAACATTTTACCTTGCACAACAATACCACTTTTTTCTGAAAACATTGGTGGAAGTATCCCTTGATATTTTACCGTGACGCTTTTATTAAAATCTGTCATTTGAAAAATCGCTTCACTTTCGCTCCGTATCACACTATCTTCAACAACCATTCCACCAACACGGATTGGCTTTTGACTATTTTGTAAAACTATTGCCTCACTTACTGTATAGAAAAATGAGATATTTTCTTTGAGCGTTGTTAAAATAAAAAAGACTATGCAGCTTAAAAAGCAGAAAATTCCTGAAGTTATAAGTAATCGCTTATGTTTCTTCTTCATTATTATCTTTCAGGCTTTCTAGAATTTTTTTACTTTTAGTATAGCAAGAAATGGTAAAAATCAGTTCTCCGGTAATCAACGTAAAACTAATAAGGTAAGCAAAAATTACATATGTATTCATAATGCATTATCAATAAATAACTCACCTGCATCAAAATAAATTAAGCTTCCATCCTTTTGCTGCAACACCAACTTACCACTTTTATCTATATCAGCAAAAATTCCTTCATACAATTTGTCAGCTAACTTTACACTGATTTGCTCATTCATTTTGAATGCTTTTTTTAACCACATTTCTCTTATAGCATAAAACCCATCAAATAGCCATTGCTTTCTTAGCTTATTAAAATTTATTATTAATTTTTTTAGTAGATCTATGTTAGACACAGACTCACCGTAATTGCTAATGCACGTTGTTCCTGGAAGTGGTGCATGATTGACATTAATTCCAATTCCTATAATGAGCCAATTCGAATTGGATTTTTTTTCAAGCAATATTCCACTTATTTTCTTGCCATCAATAAGGACATCATTTGGCCACTTATACTGGAGATTTAGATCATTTATAAATGACAGTATAGTATTTCCAACAGCAAAAGCAGTAACAAAAGTCAATTCTGTTAATTTGCTAACTTGATTCATTAAACCTCTTTCTGTCATCCCAGTATTTTCCCCAGTGCTTGACACATAACTATGCGAACATTGCAATTTGCAGGTGGTATGTGGTGTCATTCCAGTGCGTGACACTGGAATCCAGTTCTTATTACACAGTTGCCTGATGTGCCCATTTGTAATTAAGTTTTCTGGATCCCAGTGTCTGGGCACTGGGATGACATCATCCTTGGTGGGAATACCACAACGTTTGTACAGTTGTGTGCTTGACCATTCTTCTTGATTTCTAGATTCCAGCGTCACGCGCTGGAATGACACCGAAAGCTGGCTTTCATTCAGATAATCGTTAAAGAGGTTTATTACCAAACTTGCATAAAAATTACCCTCTGGAGAAATCCAACTTTTTCCAATGCGCCCCCTACCCTCTGTTTGTTTATCAGCAACAATAACGGTTTCATTTGATATTCCTTTATCAATTAAATCCAACGCTTCTTTATTAGTGCTTGAAACTTCTTTGTAATGATGAATATGAAAACCCTCAGGGATCACCTTGTCAGCCCTTTAGTTCAATGAGTGAGTAAAGATCTTCTACATACAAGAAAAGAACGAGATTGATCAGTGAAACCACTGAAGTGATAATGAATAGACCCCTAGAATAAGCAACCTTATTACCACTAGCTTTATCGAAATACATAACTTTCATGATATTTAAATAATAGTAGCATGATATCACACTCGCTATTACAAGGATCAAGGACAGGCTGATAAAGCCAGAATTTATTAAACTTTTGAATATAAAAAATTTAGCGATAAAACCTGCAAGTGGAGGTATTCCCGACATCGAGAGTAACAGTACAGAAAGATGAAATGCTACAATTGGGCGTTTCTTCCCTATACCAGATAAATTTGCAATATCACAATCGTCATCGTCAATTTGTACGAGATATGAGAATAGCCCTATGCTTGTGATGATATATATCACCAGATACATTAAGGCACTATCTGTTCCTGCTTGTGTAAAAATAGAAAGTGAAGCAAATATAAAACCAATGTGACCAATTGAACTGTAAGCAAGCAGCCTTTTTAAGTTTTGCTGACGCAAGGCCCCAAAAGCTGAGATAAGCACAGACAATGCTGAAACGTATAAGAAAATAGGCTGAACATAACTTTTTACATTTACTAACTCTTCATTCATCAATCGAATTAAAAATGTTACAAGTGCAGCTTTTGGGGCCGTAGAAAAAAACGCAGTTACTATGGTAGGTGCACCTTGATAGACATCTGGAGCCCACATATGAAAAGGAGCAATAGTAAGCTTGAAACACAAACCAATTAGGACAAAGACTAATCCAAAAACTATTCCATAAGTTATCTGATGGTTTTGCAAGAATGAACTGAGCTCAGAGAAATTGACTTGTCCTGTATATCCATAAAGCAGCGACATTCCATATAGCATAATGCAGGAAGATAGTGCACTGAGTGTAAAATATTTCACTCCCGCTTCACATGAATAAATCGAATCTTTATTAAAGCTCGCAAGAACATACAAAGATATACTCATCAACTCAAAAGCTAAATAAAAAGAGATCAGACTATTTGCTGAAACTAAAGTTATCATGCCAAACAGCGCAAAAAGAATCAGTATTGAAAATTCATATTTATAGTCATATTTTGATAAATTCAGCAGCAAAAGTATTAAAATTCCTGTGCTGAGAATTAACCCTTGGGCTGACCTGATGTATAAATTGAGTTTTAACAACGAATTAAAGAGAAAAATTTCATTGTTTTCTGCCGAAATAATTAAAATAATCAAAGTTCCCACTGTGCAGCCAAGTGCTAATAAGTTGATAGTTCGGCGGTTAAATATAATCCCAAGCAGCAGCAACACTAACGAGGAGATAATAGAGAACGTTTCCGGCAATATCTGTATATAATTCATAGCGCATTATATTTGACTAACAAATTTGCCATACATGGCTTCAAATAATTCAGTGCAAGGGTTGGGTAAAATCCAAGCAAAATAACAAACACTGCAAGCAGAATTAAGACAGAAAATTCTATGCTATCCAAACGGTTATTTAATAATTTAGAATAGCTAACCCCCCATATTATTTGCTTACATAAATTCAGCATATAAACTGCGCTTAAAATAGTGCCAAGTGCGATAAATCCTGTAAAAAACCCTATGCTCTTAAACATCCCAATCATAGCCAAAAACTCACCTGCGAACCCAGATGTTCCAGGTAGCCCTATTGAAGCCATTGAAAATAAAATGAACATAAAACCAAATTTTGGCATTGTGTTTACTATGCCAAAATATTTTGCAATCTCCAAAGTCCCAGTTCGAGTATATAGCATTCCAACACATAAAAATAAAGCAGCAGAAATAAGGCCATGACTAATCATTTGAAATATACTACCCAGTACTCCTTCCTCACAAAGTGAAAAGAGGCCAGCGGTAACGATCCCCATATGCGCTATTGAAGAATAAGCTATTAACTTCTTTATATCATCTTGAGCAAACGCAACTAGCGAAGCATATATCACCGCAATAATGCTCAGCACAACAACGAAATTTGAAAAATACAAACTTGCCTGAGGAAGCATTGGAATAGAAAACCTTAAAAATCCATATCCCCCCATTTTAATAAGCAAGCCAGCTAAAATCACAGATCCAGAAGTTGGTGATTGCACATGTGCATCAGGAAGCCAAGTGTGAAATGGAAACATAGGTACTTTTATTGCAAAAGAAATAAAAAATGCAATCCACAGCAATGACTGCACTTCAAGATCAAGGCTTGGCACTAATGTAGCTAATTTTTGTATACTAAACGTTCCAAAAACACTATAGATGTATACCAACCCAAGTAGAAATAATAATGAGCCAGTTAATGTATAAAGAAATAACTTAAACGTCGCATATATCCTTTGCTTCCCTCCCCAAATGCCAATAATAAAGAACATTGGTATTAAGACAGCTTCAAAAAACACATAAAAGCTTATAGCATTCAGTGAAACGAAAAAACCGACTACAAGACTCTCAAGAAGCAAAAATAGCGCCATATACGATTTGAGGTTTGTATAACTCATTTTACAATTGTAGAGCGTACAAATCACAAACAAGAAAGTTGTAAGCAAAAGGAAAAGCAACGATATACCATCCACCCCTATTCCTACATTCTTGATTGGATAGCTGACAAACTGAAAGTCCGTATTGTTATAATCAAATTCTATACAAGCTACAATGCTAAGCAAAAATGGAAGTACAGCAAAAAATAGGGCAAAGAATCTTAGGTGTATAGATTGATGATTAATCCTGATTAAGGATAAAATCAACGCTCCTATCAGTGGAAGCAAGAATATACTAAGTAACAACACCTTCTATTTAATTCCAATAATATATAAAGCACCGATTATTAGAGTAACAAACATAATAAATGCATAATCAAATATATAACCAGTTTGTAACTTTATAGAACTTTTTGAACATTCATTAACCAACCTTACAACACCATTTGGTCCAAATGAATCAATAGCCTTAACATCAAACTTCCATAGAAGCCTAGATATAAACCTTATCGGTGCAATTATAACAAACTCATACACCTCATCAAAGTACCATTTATTCTGCAAAAACTTAAGTAAAAATTTACTCTTAATTTGCCTAATTACTTGATATTGGTAAATTAGGTACGCAAGTGCTATTCCACTTAGGCTTGCTAAGGTTGGCAGTAGTTTTATAAAGAAATTATGAACTCCATGCTCATCAATCATCACTAAACTTGATTTCCAAAACGCATTACTAGTTATGTTCAAAATATTTGCTCCCCATATTCCAGAAAATACTGATCCAAAAGCGAGTATCAGTAATGGTATAAGCATAATCTTTGGTGCCTCATGTATATTAATTTTACTTTGTTTTTGGCTGTGGAACACAAGAAGCAATAACCTCCAAGAGTAAAACGCTGTGAAGAATGCAACAACTAAGCTTATTACAAAAGCAAAGCTATCCGTGCTATAAGCATGTTCAATTATCAAATCCTTTGAATAAAAACCTGCAAATGGGAATATCCCAGAAAGCGCAAGAGATCCAATCCACATGAGAGCGTAAGTGCAAGGGATTTTCTTCCAGCAATTTCCCATTTTCTGAATGTTTTGCTCATGATGCATTGCATGAATCACATTGCCAGCACCAAGAAATAGTAGAGCTTTAAAAAAAGCGTGTGTCATTAAATGAAAAATAGCAACATTGTAAGCAGAAAGCCCACATGCCATGAACATATAACCAAGTTGACTGCAGGTTGAATAAGCAATTATTTTCTTTATATCGTTCTGAGTAATTGCAACGGTGGCTGCAAAAAAAGCAGTGAGTGCTCCAACGATAACTATTAATTCTCGTGCCACATTTGATAACTCAAACAATGGAGAACACTTTGCTACTAAAAATATACCTGCTGTTACCATCGTTGCTGCGTGAATAAGTGCAGAAACAGGAGTTGGCCCTTCCATTGCATCTGGCAACCAAACATGTAAACCAAGCTGTGCAGATTTACCCATACAGCCAATAAAAAGTAATATGCATATTATATGAGTTACTTTGAATTCACAGCAGAATGCCCTAATGTTCTGCGTGCCAAGAAGATCAGTTGTGTCAAAAACTTCAGTAAAATTCAAAGAGTGAAATGTATAATAAATAAGAAAGATTCCAATCAATAGTGCAAAGTCTCCTACCCTATTCACAACAAATGCTTTAATTGCTGCATTATTTGCAGAATATTTTTGGAACCAAAATCCTATGAGTAAATAAGAACATAGGCCAACCCCTTCCCAGCCAAAAAAAAGCTGCACGAAATTATCGCTTACAACCAGCACAATCATGCAAAACGTAAATAGCGATAGGTAAGAAAAAAACCTCGACTTCCCCTTATCATGCTCCATATAACCGATAGAGTAGAGATGTACTACCAGTGAAACGGTGGTAATAACAATAAGCATTAAGGATGAGAGAGCATCCACACTAATTGCCCAATTTACTTTTAAGATGCTCAATGAAAACAAAGGAAATAAACTCAAGTGATAATTTTCAGAGAAGGTGAGAAAAACATACCAAGATAAAACTGCAGATATTCCAATCCCTGCCGTTGTAACTAACTGACTTTTTCTAAAAAGTGCTGCAAATAGCGAACCAAAAAGTGGCAAAAATACTATTAATTTCAGTATATCCATCATACTTTCATTCTTTCATTAAATTTGCTTGTTCAACATCTATATTGCCACGGCTTCTATAATATACAACCAATATTGCAAGCCCAACTCCTGACTCTGCTGCCGCAACAGTCAACACAAACATCACAAAAATTTGCCCAACTATATCATTCATAAAGGCAGAAAAAGCAACTAGATTGATGTTAATCGCCAACAATAATATTTCTATTGATAACAATATATTGATTATGCTCTTACGGTTGATGAAAATACCGCACACCCCAACAGTGAACAAAATAGCAGCAACTATCAAAAAATGATTTAATCCTATTTCCATTCCACTCCTTTTCCAAATTTAGCCTTAACCAATTTTACAGATGAAGATTGCGTCAATTGCTTTAATACATTCTGTTTTTTAACTCCTTTTTTCTTGTCCTGCAAAGTAAGAGCAATTGCACCGACAATTGCAACAAGTAGCAAAATTCCAGAAAGATGAAAAGCGTACATGTAGTCAGTGTAGAGCAAATTACCGATAGCTTTCACGTTATTGGCATTATAGTTTATAACATTACTTATATTCAGCGTTGAGCTGCGGATTACAAAACTGATAATCAAAAAAAACACACCACACAATATAGCACCAAGAGTGAAATGCTTCGCAAAACCCTGGCGCAATCTTATGTAGTCAATATCGAGCATCATAACTACAAAGAGGAACAACACTGCAACTGCACCGATGTATACTATCAGTACCATCATAGCGATGAATTCAGCTCCAAGGAGAATGAAAAGCACTGCAGAGTTAACGAAGGTGAAAATTAAAAATAATACTGCATGCACAGGATTTCTTACACTAATTACGCATACAGCAGATAAAATGCTAAGAATTGCAAAAAAATAAAAGAAAAAAGGCATTGATACTTTAACTGCAACAATAGTTACTAATTTAAAGTGACTATCGTTGTAAAGTCAATATTATATTAAACGTTTGAAAACATTGTACTACAAAGCTCCAGCTCCATTTTAAATTATTATACAGAGCGCTTTCTAAGTGCTTAATCAATACACTAAGTCCTTAATTTATCAATATATAATATGTGTATGTTAGTAATTAATGGCGGCTCAAAATGTACAACATATTTGGTTATTTTAAAAGCAACAATAGTTCTAACGCACAAAGTAGCAGACTAGATGGAGAAAGTTATCAATACACCACAAGAGACTATATGACAATTTACTTTAATAACACACTAGCAAGTTTCAGTAGATCATTGAGAGAATTTAAAGAAAAAGCGTATGGATTTATGTATGATATCGGAACTTGGTTGAAAGAAACATATGAAAATCTCACTGAACGACCTGCAACGCATAATCGCTATACCCCAAAAGAAAAACCCCTTGTTGAAGTTGAAGAAATAGAAATGAAGGAACTAAACCGTACATATAAGCCATTCCAAACTCCACTTATCCACCCAACAAGCAGAAGTTCTGGTGCCAATACCTCAAATCAAGTTGTTGTTACTCGACATACACCTGAAACTACTAAAACAAAATAGATGTAAAACCTACGTTTAAATATGTAGTACTTGAGTGAAGCATTCTTTAACTGTTCTATTCAATAAAACCTTTACAATATTTCAATCATAGGTTTAACTTTACGAAGTTATAATCTATAGGGCTACGATGAACGATTATCCCTCACTGCTAAATCCAGAACAACAATCAGCTGTAACTAACATAGATGGACCAGTTTTGATACTGGCAGGAGCCGGGACGGGAAAAACAAGAACGATTACTTCAAGAATAGCACACATAATTAGAAACGGTCACGCTTATTCTGATGAGATATTAGCAGTTACATTTACAAATAAAGCAGCAAATGAGATGGTATCAAGGGTACTTGAGCTAACGGGCACAAACATACCATGGCTTGGCACTTTTCATGCAATTGCAGCAAAAATCTTGCGCCTGCACGCAGAAATTGTGGGCTTAAACCCCAATTTTACAATCATTGGTGTGGATGACCAATTACAGGTAATAAAAAATATTATCAATGAAATAAATCCTGATTACCTATCAGAAAAATGTAAGACCATTATGAATATTATTCAGCAATGGAAAGAGAAGTGCTTATTGCCATCTGAAGTGGAAGATATTCAATCATTTAGGCCAGTATATGTAACTGCACTCAAAGTCTATCACCAGTATCAGGAAAGGTTGAAATTCCTTAATTCTGTCGATTTTGGTGACTTATTGCTATATAACATACAGCTCTTTAATCAAAAGACCGAAGTTCTGTCCTACTACCAAAACAAGTTTAAATATGTTATGGTAGATGAATATCAAGATACAAATGCGATACAATATCTTTGGCTAAAATACCTTGCAAAAGAGCACTCAAATATTTGCTGTGTAGGAGATGATGACCAGTCGATATATAGTTGGCGTGGTGCAGAAGTTGAAAATATTTTGAAGTTTTCTGATGATTTTAAAAATGCAAAAACCGTTAAACTAGAGAGTAACTACAGGTCAACATCCCACATACTTGCAACTGCGTCATATGTTATCAATCACAATAAGACTCGCTTAGAAAAAAAATTGTGGACAACAAACATTGAAGGGGAAAAGGTAAATCTAATAAAATTATGGGATGGGAAAGCTGAAGCAAGGTTCATAAGCGAACAGATATTGAAACTCAATAAATACAGATTTAGTGACATTGCAGCGCTGGTAAGGGCCACTTTTCAAACTAGAGTTCTCGAAGAGTATTTTATAAAATATTCAATTCCCTACAAGATTATAAGTGGCGTAAAATTCTACGAACGTCAGGAAGTCAGGGATATAATTGCATATTTAAGACTTGTTACAAACAATAACGATGACTTAGCTTTCGAAAGGATAGTAAATCGGCCAAAAAGAAGCATAGGAGCTACAACTCTAAAGAAAATATACACGACTGCTCAGGATAACAAAATTTCTTTTTTTGAGGCAGCAAAAATATTAGTTAATAGTAATCAGGTAACCGAAAGAATTAAACTCTCACTCAACGATTTTTTAAATAAAATTAAAGCTTGGGAAGAAATAGTAAGCGTAAAACCACTGCATGAATTCGTTAAAATCGTAGCAAACCAATCAGGATATATTGAAATGCTTGAAAATGAGGAGGTAACAGGCTTAGCACGAATAGAAAATGTTAAAGAGCTCATCTCATCTTTAAAAAATTTCGATAATGCCACAACTTTCTTGGAGCATATAAGTCTGGTGATGGAAGTGGATAATATGAATAACGATGACACCGTATATGTTATGACTCTTCATGCAGCCAAAGGACTTGAATTCCCGTGCGTGTTTCTACCTGGTTGGGAAGAGGGATTATTTCCTCATCAAAGATCTTTTGATGACAAAAGTGGTAAAGCTTTAGAAGAAGAAAGGAGACTCGCATATGTTGGCATAACCAGAGCCAAAGAAAGGTTAATCATTTCATGTGCAGATAGGAGGGAAATTAACAACCAGTGGCAACCGATGCGCACTTCTCGGTTCATTAAAGAATTGCCAAGAGAAAATGTTGAGGTAATTAAAAGCAACATTGCCTACTGTTGAAGCTATAATTGCAGATAAACATATCTTACAAATCTGAATTACTTTAACTATATGTGTAACCAGACTGCATTCTGTGATTTTTAGCAAAACACGATCTTTCATTTGAGCTTTCTTCAATTTAAAGTAAATACAGAAAATTGCTGCCTATAGCTA
>CACPSE010000024.1:0-19669 GCA_902636535.1 uncultured Wolbachia sp.
AAGTGTAAAAAAATCAACCACATTACACCATATTTAGCCCGTTTTATTCTAACGATTTTGTTTGTTCAGCTATTTTCTGCCGCTCTGCTGAACAGATACATAATAAGTAACTACGTCATACCGCCGCGGTATCTCAGCCTAGATCCCGCTAACAAGCAGCGGGATGACAAGGTCTTTCAATAACCTGTGTTAGCTATAGAATATCTTAAATCACAGATTTGGTTACTATGCTTCTCCTTAAATTGACCATTTCCCCTAAACGCTATTAGCTTCCTTAAAACTTACATTAATGCCTATTTTGCCTAAACTGAAGCGTCTTTTCCAATTTTTTCTAGCATCAACTCAGCAGCTTTTTGTTCAGCAATCTTTTTACTAGAAGCGCATGCAGAAACTTTACCATAATCTTCTATGCAAACTGATATAGTAAATTCAGGATTGTGCGCTGGTCCAGTTTGTTTTACAAGCTCATACTCTGGTAAAGGCAATTTGTTTTTCTGAGTCCACTCTTGCAGTGAGGTTTTAGGATCTTGAGGGGGGTCAAGCATGCCTTTAGCTAGCTTTTCCCAATATTGGATAATAAATTTTTCAACATTTTCAAGCCCGCCATCAATATAAATTGCACCTATTAGTGCTTCAAGCGAGTTTTCTAAATTTTTTAAGTTACATCTCCCTCCATTGCAGCGTTCACTATTATTCATGATGATAAAGCTGCCTAATTTTATTTCTTTAGCAACATTAGCAATGGTGTTGCCACAAACTAAATCCGTCTTTCTTTTTGCCAATGCTCCTTCTTTTTCTTCAGGAAATAGTTTAAACAGTGTGGCAGATACGACCATATTCAAAACACTATCGCCCAAAAACTCTAGTCTTTCGTAGCTTACAATCTGGTTTTTGCTATTCCTTTTATTTACGCTTGGGTGAGTTAGTGCCTCTTCTAATATTGCATAATTTGTAAATTTATAATCAATGATCTTAGATATTGCATCATTCAAACTCTTCATACCCATTATTTAAAAGAAAAACACTTCCTACCACACCTTTATACCAAAGAATTAGTTTTGTTTTATTAAAATAATACCAACAACTTCCAAAATATACAGTTTAATAGAGCTCTTGCATAGCCATTATTTGAGTAATGATTCATCGATGTTATTCCAGTGTCGGCTACTTAGGTGACAGAGAAGATGTTTAATGTATACAACCCACCACCTCACTAATGTTACTAAATCCATCTCTCCTTATTAGTTCTGCAAGTTCTAGATTAATTTTGTTTACAACTTGAGGTCCGTGGTATATGAGAGCAGTGTACAACTGCACCAAAGAAGCTCCTGCCTTTATTTTTTTATATGCATCAGCACCACTTGAGATTCCTCCGCATCCTACCAACAATATTTTGCCCTTAGTAAGTTTGTACATATCGCTCAATAACTCGGTTGAAAGTTTAAACAGCGGTTTGCCACTCAACCCACCACTCTCGTTGTGGTGGGAATGTAAGTTATTCCGACTGATCGTAGTGTTGCTCACTGTTAATCCGTCAATCTTATATTCCAACGCAAGCTCAGCGATATTTTCTTTCGTTTGCTGATCTATATCTGGTGAGATTTTTAATATTATTGGTATGGATTTAGAATTATCAATTGATTTCCGGGTTAGAGTTACGGATTTCAACAATTCCGATAATTCTTGCTTATTGTGCAGATTGCGTAAATTAGGCGTGTTTGGAGATGAGATGTTCAGCACTATATAATTGCTTTTTCCATATACTATCTTTATTAAGTCAACATAATCGCTGATTTGGTCCTTTGATGTACTGTTTTTTCCTATGTTGATGCCAAAAATGCAGTCATCAAGCTTGGTTTTATCTATTTGTTTAAGAAAGTAGTCTATTCCTTTATTGTTAAATCCCAATCTGTTAATTACCCCTTGATCTTTAATTAACCGAAAAATTCTTGGTTTTTTGTTTCCATATTGTGGATTACGAGTTACAGTACCAGTTTCAATAAATCCAAAACCAAATGAAAGCATAGGCCTTATAACTTCTGCATTCTTGTCAAAACCTGCAGCCAGACCCACGGGGCTTCTGAGCTTATTACCAAAAAAATTCACACTCAAAGATTCTGGTAGCTCTATAGGTTTTCTATAAGGCATTTTCTTTAATGCCATAATTGCCAAAGAGTGAGCAACCTCGGGCGGTAGTAAAAACAATAAATCACGTAATATCATTTTGTAAAACACTTTGCTTATTTTTAGTTTATTTTTTACCATGAAACGCTATAAGAGTATAACCATAACTTGAAAAGAAATTGATTTTACTTATGAATAATTTTCTCTATAGGTTACACACTTAAAGCTACTGTTAACTTTTACAAGATATAGAAAATGAAAGAGGCCGGGACCGGAATTGAACCGGTATAAAAGGATTTGCAGTCCTCCGCATAAGCCATTCTGCCACCCAGCCGTTTTTTATGTGTAGATATCCATTATATCTTTTAGCATAGATAAAGCTTCTTCTTTTTTTCGTTGAAAAGTGTTACGTCCAATGATTGAACCATTACCACCACCCTGCTTAATTTCTTTCGCTTCATTGCATATGTCATTCACTGATTTCGACTCGCCACCAGAAAAAACTACTATTCTTTTTCCTGCAAAACAAGATCTTTTAACATATTCAATTCTTTTAGATAATGATTCAATATTTTCTGTTTCTATTTTCTCCCTTTCCAAATATTTAGTTGGAAGTTTTACTTTTATTATATTAGCACCAAGCAAAGCTGCCATGTGTGCAGCATAGGCAATAACATCAACCGCTGTTTCACCTTCTTTGGAAATTCCTTCACCGCGTGGATAAGACCATAACACTACTGCAAGCCCATAAGATTTGGCTTCAGCTACGATTTCACGGGCTTCTTCCATCATATCGAAACACTTAGCAGAACCAGGATATATAGTAAATCCAACAGCCAAGCAGCCCAAACGCAGTGCATCTTTCACAGAAGAGGTTATTGCTTGATCAGAAGTCAGATTCTTCGAATGCAAGGAGTTGAAACTATTAAGTTTCAAAATAAGTGGGAGCATTCCAGCATAAGTTGAAGCACCAGCTTCAATCATACCAAGTGGAGCAGCATATGCACTTACTCCCGAATCAACCGCAAGCTGAAAATGATAATGTGGGTCATAAGCATCAGGATTAACTTCAAAACTTTTAATTGGACCATGCTCAAATCCTTGATCTACTGGCAGAATCACTAACTTGCCAGTGCCGCCAAGCTTTCCATGCATGAGAATACGAGTAAGATTTGCTTTTACCCCAGGGTTTTCACTTTCGTAGTAGCTTAGGACTTGTTTTACTTTATCACTTATCACTATAATTCGAATTAAATTTAAGTTATAAATTGTAACAAAGATGAAGTTCAATACAAGGATTTTAAACTATATCAAAAGCAATTTTATTTTCTACTTTATTCATATAGATTCTTAATTTCTTTCCTTTTGTTAATTTACGATTCAGTATTTCTTCCGCTAAGTAACTTTTTATCTCTTTTTCAATAAGTCTCTCTATCGGACGTGCTCCCATTTCCTTACTATAACCCATTTGTACAAGATAAGATTTCACTTCATCCTCTACCAAGCAGTTTATGCCTTTTTGTGTCAGTTGCTTTTTCAGTTCTAGGACAAATTTATCCACAATATGCAAAATCACATCCGTACTTAAGTCGGAAAAAGAAATAATCGCATCAAGACGATTACGAAATTCAGGGCTAAAAACCTGTTCTATCGCTTTTTCACTATCACCAATGTTAAAATTTTTATGCCCAAAGCCAACAAAACTTTTGCTGCGTTCAACTGCTCCTGCATTAGTTGTCATAATTAAAATTATATTGGAAAAGTTAACTTTACGTCCGTAAGTGTCTGTAACACAACCATAATCCATAATTTGTAGCAATATATTATAGATATCGCTATGGGCCTTTTCAATTTCATCAAGCAGCACAACACTATATTGATTGTTAGATACAGATTCTGTGAGTAACCCACCCTGATCATAACCTACATATCCAGGAGGAGAACCAATCATCCTTGATATCGTATGAGATTCAATATATTCGGACATATCAAAGCGTATAAGATTCATGCCCATGCTTTCTGCTAATTGTTTTGCTAGCTCGGTTTTACCAACACCAGTTGGTCCTGCAAAAAGATAACTTGCTAAAGGTTTATTGTAATTCCTCAACCCAGATTTAGCAATTTTAATAGAATTAACAAGAGATTCTATTGCCTGCTCTTGGCTAAAAATCACTTTCTCTAGATTAGCTTTTAAAGACTTTACTTTCTGCAAATCATCAGATTCAGATCCACAAGGCACATTTGTAATTCTAGTAATGGTATTCTTAATATCTCTACTATTTACAATTTTACCCCTGTTTCTTAGCAATTTACAATATGCCCCTGCCTCATCAATAACATCAACCGCTTTATCAGGTAATATTCGCCCAGTAATATACTTATGCGAAAGTTCAGCCGCAGACCTAATGGCATTCTTTGTATAATATACTCCATGATACCCTTCATAGTAGTGCTTTATACCATCTAGTATCTTTATCGTTTCATTAACAGAAGATTCTTTAACATTAATTTTTTGAAACCTTCTCGCTAGTGCTCTATCTTTTTCAAAACTAGTGCTGTATTCTCTATATGTAGTTGCACCTATACAACGTAGTGTACCTCTTGCAAGTGCAGGTTTGAGCAGATTACCGGCATCAAGAAAGCTACCACTTGTAGAACCTGCTCCAATGATAGTGTGTATTTCGTCAATAAAAAGGATAGCACCTGGTTTTGCCTCAATCGCTTTTATTATGGATTTTATTCTCTCTTCAAAATCACCTCTGTAGCGTGTCCCTGCAAGGAGTGATCCTAAATCCAAAGCATAAATTATACTGGACCTGAGTGCACTCGGAACACTGCCTTCAATGATCTTGAGTACCAAACCCTCAACTATTGTTGTTTTACCAACACCTGGGTCTCCAACATATAAAGGGTTGTTTTTTCTACGCCTCAATAATATTTCTATAGTGCGATTCAATTCATAATCACGACCAATAACATAATCTATTTTTTTGCTTCTTGCATAGTCATTTAAATTTTTACAATAACTTTGTAGAATTTCCTCATCTTTTAGTAGCTCACCTTTATTTACTGTAGTAGGAGCGTCATTATTTTTATCAAGTTTTACTTTATGATTGGTGGTGTATTCATCTATATCGTTAGAGTATTTCATATTAGATATATGGTAAATCAAATTGGAATCTTTCGCATTTTGTTTCTGCAATAGATTTTCAACGTATAAGTCTTGCCTAGACAAAATTTCTACTAGAACATTTGCTCCATTTATTTCCTTTTTTCCCAAGCTATGAGCCCGTATTATTGCTCTGTGTATTATGCATTGAAACATTGAGCTAGGTTTAACTCCACTGATAATCAATTCAGAACTGCTTTGTAAAAACCCTTTTATATTATAATCATTAGCCTTAATATTGCACCTTGATAGAATGTTATCCATATTGATGATTTCATCGGCTCTGATATTACATCTTGATAAAACGTAATTTACATCCACGTCTTTAGTTAACGCCAGCAATAAATGTTCTACTTTCGCATATTTAAGATTAAAATTAGAAGCAATGAGTAGCGCTCTATTCAAACTTGCCTCTAAGTTTTTGGAAATCATCTCCTATTCTCTTTAAAAGTGGGAACTCATATATAATGAATAGCACACAATTATTAAAAAAATTGAAATCCAGCAGTTCGCTGTAGCCAATTTGAGTCCCCACTCTGGATCTACGTCATAGCACCGCGATATCTCAACATAGATTCCGCTAATGAGTAGCGGAATGACGAGCTTTACGCTTATCAAGTTGTAGGTAAATCCTATTTAATACGCTTTTTCTAGTACTCTGCTTTTCTTCTTAAATGCATTGATCTTTTTTCTACCGTATTTAGTCTTTAACGTACTTAGCCTTTTAAAGACCTTTTTGCTATTACGTTTTTTAAATTGCACACTACAATCAAAATTTGGCTCTCCTTCTTTGTCTGCCAGTGCAGGTAATCTTCTCTTATCTTGAGGTGTAACAAAAGATAGCGCATGCCCTTCAGCTCCAGCACGTGCAGTTCTACCTATACGATGAATATAGTCAGCTTGCGATTGTGGTGCATCATAATTGATAACATGTTGAATGTGGGGAATATCAAGGCCGCGAGAAGCAACATCTGTTGCAACCATGATTTGATTACGGCCACGACGAAAAGAATTAATGACCCTTTCGCGCTTGTGCTGCCTTAAATCACCATGAATTGCTAAAGCGCTATAGTCATCTTTGTGCAATCTGCTAGCTAGCTGATCCGCTCCTTGCTTTGTTTTGACAAAGATAATGATTGATCCTTCGCGCTGACATAGTTGTATAACAAGCTTTCCATATTTTTCTGATTCTGATGCATAAACAATTTCTTGCTTAATTTTTACAGAAGTTGTAGCCTCACAATCAACAGAAACACGTTCTGGTCGATTAAGGTGCTTCTCAGTAAGTTTAACTATATCACTAGGAAGAGTTGCAGAAAACATAAGAGTCTGCCGTATTTTTGGCAGATATTTCATGATCCCTTCAATTTGAATTCCAAAGCCCATATCAAACATACGATCCGTTTCATCAAGCACAAGAACGCTAACATTGCGAGTAATCAAAGTTTTACGCTCAATATGGTCTATAATACGACCAGGAGTACCTATTACAATTTGTGGTTTTTTCTGAAGCTGATTTAGCTGCCTAAAAATAGGCTCACCACCAATCAATAAAGCGACCCTTAGTGCAGAATTTTGAAATAAGAGTTTTCTTATCTCATTTGTTACCTGATGCGCAAGCTCCCTGGTTGGCACGATGACTAAAGCTGAACCAGTGTTAAGCTCATTCAGCAACTTAGCAACTAACGGAATAGCAAATGCCAAAGTTTTTCCAGTTCCTGTTTGAGCAGATCCGAGAATATCTTTACCCTGCAGGGCTAAAGGGATCGCTTGTATTTGAATTGGGGTCGGGACAAAAAGATTATTTTTATCTAGAGCTTGTGTAAGCGAAGCTGGGAGACCCATCTCATGAAAATTATTCACAATACGTTAACCCTATTAAAAGACTTCATAATAGATTAATCTTCCAATCTTAAATTTATTGCAGATTTTTTATCTTCTCCGTTTCTACCGCGCTCCTCTTTAACCTCATAACTCACCCTTTCCCCTTTTATTCCTTTCTCTTTATTCTCTCCTTTAAGTGCCTCAGGCCTTATTCCTGAACGTTCCAACGTGCTAATATGTACAAAAACGTCACCCCCTTTACCTTCTGGCTTGATGAAACCATAGCCTTTTTCGGCATTAAACCATTTTACATTACCAAATTCCATTTAAACAACTCCTAAATTATTAACTAATATTACTAATGTGATGAAAAACTTTGAAATTACGATTGAGAATGCTTTAAGCTTAGCTATTGAAACTAAACCTTTATACTCCATAGTCTATTCTTAACATTACATGACAATAATACACAATTGTTGTACTTGATGCAAATAAATTTTTTAATCGTTAAACGAACCTGCAACCGTCATTTCGCTAACTTTAATCGTTGGTGAATTAAATTGCCCACAAAAAGTTAGATCATCTGCAACGACTAAATTGCTAAACATATCCTTCAAATTGCTAGCAATGGTAATCTCATGTACTGGATACGTTATTTTTCCATTTTCTATAAAAAATCCGGAAGCGCCTTGGCTGTAATCGCCATTGATTAAATTGACGCCAAAACCAAATAAATCAGTTACATATATTCCCTCTTTCACTTCCTGAATTAATTCTTCAAACGATACATTACCATTCTCAATGTAGAGGTTACTAGCTGCAGGAATAACTGCAGCATTACTTGCACGAGTTGCACTTCCGGTTGTTTCTGAGTCTAATTTTTTAGCCGAGTATAAGTCTAAAATCCAATTTTGTAATATTCCGTTTTTTACAAATATATTTTTCTTGCTAGTTATCCCTTCTCCATCAAATGGTCTCGATGCTATGCCTCTTGGCAACAATGGATCATCGATAATGTTAATTCTGTCATTGAAAATCTGAGCGTTTAAACTACCCCTCAAGAAAGAACTGTTGCTTATAATACTGCTCCCATTTATAGCAGAAGCAAAACTTTTTACTAGCCCTTTTGCTGCTCTTTTTTCAAAAATAACCGGAAACTTACCAGTTTTAATTGTACGTGAATTCAATTGATCAACTGCTCTTTTTGCTGCCTCTTTCCCTGTTAATTCTGGCGACTTTAAATCACTAAAATTACATGCTATATCATAATCGTAGCCAACCCTCATTTCACTTTCTTTTCCAGCAACAACAGAGACCCAATTAGCAAAGGTTGATTTACTAAACGAGCCAATAAAACCAGAAACAGTTGATAATACCGTATTCACTAAAGCGTATGAAGAAGAGGCTCCTTCAGAATTAGTGATACTCTTATGTGCAAGGGCTGAATTTTCTGCAGCTTCAGCAATTTCTTTTAGGTTATCAACGGTTACAACATTATTATCTGAGATACTTAAATCTGCAGAAGAGATATAATTACCACCATCTGCAGCAAAATTAATGTGAGGATCTTCTGGTGCATTCTTTGCCATTTCTACCACTTGACTTACCGTATCACTCAGATTATTCAAATCGTTTGTAGAAATATACGCAGCTTTGTTTTTACCTGCTATAGCTCTGATTCCTACAGTGCAATTCTTAGATTGTGATATTTGCTCAATTTTTGATAGACGCTGAGAAACTGAAGTCTTATTAGTTTCATATATTGTAACTTCTGCGTCTTGATTCTGCTTTTTTATTAATTTAGTGATATCTGCTGCAATATTTAATATATTCATTTTCTATTCCTTAGATTTTTATAAAGACTCTGCCCCACCTATAACTTCAATTAAATCAGTTGTAATTGCTGCTTGACGAGAACGATTATAAAGCAATGCTAATTTGTTCAGCATCTCTTTAGTGTTTCTGTTTGCTGATTCCATAGCAACCATCCTAGCACTATTCTCACTTGTTGCACTTTCAAGTAAAGTAGAGTAAAGAGCAATTACAACGTAATCTTGAACCAAAGATTTTAAAATAAATTCAATATTTTGTGGTTCATACTCATAGCCGTAATCTGTTGTTGGACCAGTCAGAGAATTGTCAATCAAGGATGAGTTTTCACTCCATGGTTTTATTGTTTCCAACATTGGTTTTTGCGTGAAGGTATTATAGAATTTACTATAAAAAACTTTAACCTTATCGTATTTACTTAAATCTATACCATCAACCAAAGCTTCTACGTGCTTTAACGTGATTCCCTTACTATTTTCAATTTTTAAGATACTTTTAGAGTCAAATCTATTTTTACCTACATCAAAAGCTTTTTTACCAAGAAATACAATATCTACTTTTTTGCCATTTGCGATTGACTTATTTACACGCTCTTGACTAAATTTGACAATAGAAGAGTTAAAGTTGCCGCACAAGCCACGATCAGATGCAACAATGAATACTAGGTAAGAACCATCGTTACTGACATTTAGAATTTTTGCCAGTAATTCTTGATCAACTGATAGCATTAATGAAGAAATAATGCTATGCAGCTTAGATATGTGCAATTTTGAATTTGATAATTTCTTTTGGCTTTGTAATAACTTTGCTGCAGAAACCATTTGCATTATTTTCGTGGTTTTCTGTACAGACCTAATATTCTTAATTCTTAAGGATAATTCCTTTAAGCTCTTCATTTTGTATACAACCCTGATTTATTAAAATATATAACTGTTAGTGTCTAAAAGCAAGTTTTTTTGACATTAAAACCAAGTCTAGCTAAGAAACTTGCAGGTTTATTGTTTGGAGATAAGGATTATATTAAGAAAGTGCTCTAACTTCAGCAATATCAATGTGAAAGTAGCCTAATGGTAATTTCTACACTTTGTGGAATTTTATAATATATAATAAACACAATTAAAACTATTACAACTTGAACACTTATGATCCCATTGTTCTAGTTCCCTGTTACAATTTTTACATTTCCAGCCTGGATCAGGCAAAGCTTCTGAGCCCATCTTGTTTAGCCAATAAATTACCTTGTCGTGTTCTTGCAATGTAACCTTGAGTTGTATTACAATAAAGTAGATTGACATGTAATTAGCTTTTTTCATAGCAGTGTCTAAATATTGACTTGCAAGATCATATTTACCTGAACTCATTGAGGACAAAGCAAGTAAACAGTAACTAAAATAATAATCAGGGCGTAAGTTGTATAGTCTTTCAGCACCTTTACTATTCAAATTGATGTACATTTTAGCTGACTGAGAAGTAGGGTTTACTGCATATTCTGCCTCTAGCACTGCAGAAGCTTTTCTGATTTTTCCAAGTTTAATATATAATTCTGCCTTTAAATAATTGATGGGCTGAAAAATTGCACTATAACGTTGTGCTCTAAATAAAGACTTTATAGCCTCCTTAAAATTTCCTTTACTTTCATATTGCTTTGCTAAAGCGCAATAAAACACTGCAAACATTTCTTTATGATCAAAGGGGAGAAAAATATTGAACTTAACTGCTTCCTTCAACCTCAAAATTGCATTAATCCAATCTTCTTTCAATATGTAATGCTCTATTTGAAAGGGAATAGATAGCATTTTATCGTTAATTGAACTAGAGCAATATTCTATAAATTTTTGAAAGACTACTTTTTCTTGTTTGAGGTGAACGATCAGCTTATTGGCCAGAAGTAGAGCTAAGTTACGATTTTTATTTGCAACGTTTGTTAAACCGTTACTGAAAAAGCTGTAATTTCCCGTCTTACCTGAGTTAAAGAGCTTTATTAAAGATAACCTATCGCTCTTCTCATTTAGACTTTTAACTACCTTTTGGGCGTTCTCTATATTGTCTAAGTCTATGCTAAAGAAAGCTTCAAAGAGAAGCAATTCTTCCCTATCCCTTCTTCTATTTCTTATGTTGGCAAATGTTGATGAAATGGAAGAAAAAAAGCGTGCAAGTGCAATTAACAAAAATAATAAAACTACACAAGTAAAAATAATGAAATATAGATCAATACTTATAATGTAATTGCCTAATTCTAATTTTATTACTTCACCACTTACCTTGACCCATATGCCAAATAAAAACGAAAGAGCGAAAATTATAAAATAAATCATGAGATATATTGTAATAAGTGATGATATATTGTTGAAATATTCTTAGAAGCTACAATAAGATCATTCAATTTATTCAGCCATGGTTTGAACTCTGAATGCGTTAAATCTTTTACTGTAGTAGCTATACTTTGCCAATCATTATCGTTTATTGACTCCTCAATTTCCGCAAATTTTACTCTTAATGGATCATTTCGGTCGTCTACCTTTATCCAGTTTGAAATGATTTTTTTAGACAATGTACTTTTGTTGTAATCGATAGTATCAATAGTTTTTTCAAAAGATAACTTCAATTCGTGTAAAGTATTTATCTCTTTCAAATTTTCTAATTCATTCATTGCATTTTCTATCTCTGGATCATCAAGCTCTGATATCAAAGACTTTATTGAATTTATATGGTTATCAAATTTTGCTTCTCGCAATAACGAATTCTTCATTTTAACCACAAGTAATAGCAATTTTGCAAGGTTCTTACATCTTGAGTTATTATCACCTTGCTCACATTGAGTATGCTGACTTCTCTTTAAGTCAAATATCCTTTTTTCCGTTCTAGATTGATTAACTTCAAGCAACATTTTTAATTCATCTATGTTTTCCGTCAAAACTTTTATACTATCATCGCTTTCTTGCTGACTTATTTTAAAAAATACTATGTTATTTATTGTAATATAACTGGCAAACAATAATATAATCAAAAACCAACCTATGTACTTTTGCTGAGTATCATTCATAACGTAGTATCTCCGCAGGATCTTGTGTAGCTGCCTGCAATGCAGGAGCTATTGTCGCTAAAAATGATAAGAATAATGCAAGTGCAGAAATATTTACTACGTCTTGGGGTAATAGTATCACTGGCAAACTTGAAAAAAAGTATATCATAGGATCAAATAGCTTGACGTTAGTAATGCTTTCTAAAAATACTCTAATATTTTCGATATTGAGAGAAAAAACGACACCTATAATACAGCCAAGACAAGTTCCCGCAAAACCAATTAATAGACCACAAGCGCAAAATATGCGCATAATGCTTCCACTTGTTGCACCAAATGTACGCATAATTGCAATCGCGGATTTCTTTTCTTGCACTATCATCATTAAATTTGAAATAATATTAAACGCTGCTACAACTATAATCAAAGTAAGAATTAAAAACATTACATTTCTTTCAGTTCTTAAAGCACTAAAATAATGGCTTTGCTGTGATTGCCAACTTTCAGCTTTCATTCCTATTTCTTTTTCTATAGCATCTGCCAGCTTATCAGCTCTAGTAACGTCGTCTACAAGTACTTCTATATTTTTTATGCTATTTTTATAATTAAAAAAGGCTTGTGCTGATTTTAGAGGCATATATATCAAGGTATTATCATACTCAAACATACCCATATCAAATATTGCTATAACTTTATATTTTTACATTCGCGGCATTTCACCAAGTAATGCATCAAATTCTTCAGATGATATAAACGTAATTTCGTCGCCATAGTCAACGTTCAAAACTTCTGCCAATCGTGCTCCTATTAATATCCCTTCATCAAATTTTTTCACATCGCCTATAATTATATTATTTGTAACGGTAGTACTATTAAGCAAGTTTTGAGTTAACACCCCTCGCACTATGCTACCTGCAATTTTACCATTTGCTGCAATAATGACTTGATCATTGGTCATAGGAGTAGCTTTTAATATACCAGGAATTTTCTCAATAGATTTTGAAACTGCACAATAATCTGAATTTATGTTCCTATCAAAATAAACATTAATATGGCCATCAATGCCAAGTATTGAGTCAAGCAACTTTGCTCTGAATCCGTTCATCACAGACATCACCACTATTAGTGTTGCAACTCCAAGGGCAATGCCGATAATAGAGAACAAAGTCATTATAGAGCAAAATCTGGCATTTTTCGCTCGCAAATAGCAAGCAGCCATAGTAATTTCAAAGGCAATGGACATTACAAAATATTTTGAGGTTAAACATTATATTTTTGAAACTTCGTATAATTGTAGACTTTTCTTTATTTGAAAACTAGAGATTTTTGCTTCCTTAAATTTAGCAGGCTATAGAATATATTCAATACCTTAACACACAGCTATACGAACATTTGTTTTTGTTAAGGTAATTCATACAGTAAATGGTGTCATGCCAGTGCTTGACACTGGCATCCAGGAAATTTTTGCTTGCAAATAAGTAAACTGATTTGGTGAGCGTAGAAAGCAGCTGATCTTATGCTGAATAAACGTTTTTGATGAGGTTGCATGAAAGCTGGATCCCAGTGTCGAAGCACTGGGATGACACCCTTCCCTGGTAGAGATTTGCCCTCAAATCACAATGTTCGTACAGTTATGACCTTAACATTAGAATTTCAAAATCTTCCATATACATCATCCAACCTCACTATATCATTATCAGATAAATGCTCTCCTATCTGAAATTCAACTATTTCAAGTGGAGAGCTCGTGCTTCTATTTTCAATCCTATGGGAAACTTTCCTTGGAATTTCTATCATATGATCTTTTGCTATAGCGTATTCTTTGTCGTCTAAACTAACATACCCAACTCCTGATAGTACTATATGGCATTCATCTCTATAGTGATGGAATTGCTTAGAAGTGCAGCTTAATGGATTGATAAAAAGATATTTTATAAGAAAATTTTCGCTCATTAAAATTATACTACAAAATCCCCATGGTTTAACTTCTTTCCTTATCACCTTTACTTTCTTAACTTTATGAATAAATGAAATTAGACTTTTGTTTGGTTGCTTACAAGCTCCACCCAATAAATTTTTATTACTTTTTGTCGTTGAAACTGGTTCTTTTTCTCTAATCACATGCTGAAATGACACCGGTTCTTTACTAAACTTCTCACTCAATTCTAAAACTGAACTCCAAGTTCCAACATCCAACCAATCGAAATTAGCTTCTATCATTGCAACGTTTTTTGCTTTCTCCATCACCAAGTAATCAATGGATATGCCTTCAATTCCTGCAAAATCTCGTTGTTTTAAATATAGAAATCTCTCTTGCGGTGTAAAATGTTTAAAACATAAATTGTAAAGATTCAGGGCAGATTTTTTGATCTCATCTATGTAGCGTTTTGCTTTAAACACAAATATTCCAGAGTTCCAATAATGATCGTTACTTAACTTACGCTCGGGTTTTTCTGTAAAATCTTTCACTATATGGTATTTTTCTTTCTGATCATAAACTGCATTTATATAGCCGTATTCAGAATTGAATTCATTAGGCTTAACCCCAAAAGTGACTATAGAGTTAGTTTCAGAGGCTAACTTAGACGCTTTTTGAGTAGAAGCATAAAAACTATTCAAATCACCTATGAAATGATCTGAAGGCAGAATTAACATTGTCTCGTTTTCATTGCAGAGAAGCGCAGCAATTAATATTGCCGCTGCTGTTCCAATTTTCACTGGTTCGAAAATCACTTTATATTCTTGCAGTGCATGCAATTCCTCCATCACTAATGACTCGTACTGTATATTTGTAGCAATTATGGGCGGCATATAATCGCTTTTTAGCCTCAACAAAGTGTTGTGAAACATAGTGTTCTGACTAAATATTTTCTGAAATTGCTTTGGCTTAGATAAAGGCAAAAGTCTGCTGCCACTACCACCACATAGTATTACAGGGCGCATATAGTTAAGAAGATTAATTAAATAATTAACATCTTATACTAAGAGTAAAATGCATGCAAGTTTTTGTTGTGGAATAGTTAATAAAGAAAGTAAATGTTAATTTAAAGTAGTGGCCGGTTAGCGAGGAGGTAATTGAATTTTTTCGTCTTGCAATGAATTCCGTCTGCTTAGTACTTCATTAACATGAGGAGAATCACTCACTTTTTCAACATCTGCTTTTTTAGACCCAGTTATCCTTTCATTGTTTTCATTTTGCAACTTCTCCTCTGAGCTTTTTGCAACACCTGATTCTCTAGATTTATCTATACTTTCACTACTTTTGCTCAACCCCTTTTCTAAGTCTTTTTCAATATCTGGTCTCCTAGCGTCAAGCTCTTTCCATGTTCCCACTATGCTACGTGGCTTATGATCCTTTTGCCCTGGCTTTAGCCTTTCTCCACCTTTAATAACATTAAAGTCACTTTTTTCTTCTTCCCAACATCCTTTCAATTGGTGCTCACACATAGTGAAGTAAGCATCACCATACTTCTTCTTATCTGCTACAAATAATAAAATTGGAGCCTTAAGTATGGTAGCTACCATATTCACTAAATTTTTTACTGCCATTGCAGGAGTAAATAAAAGATAACCAAAAGACTTTGCAATTGGGTTTTGTTTGCTTATTAAATGCTCCCCTAACTTTATAGGAAGAGAAGTCAACAATTTAGTACAAACTTTAGCTAAACTTGTAGCAAAAACGATAGGAACAGATATAAGACTTTTATCTAGCTCTAGATTACCATTCTGATCTCTAATTTCTGAAAAATGGGTGCTTAGCTTCTTGTAATCACTAGTGTATAATAATTCTCCATTTCTTCCTTTTTCATCAACAACTTCCTGAACTTTACCTTCTTTATTTTTCCCCTCTTTAGTTAGCACAGAAGAGTTAGTTAATTCAAACGGATATTGAGGATTCTTAGTTTTTTGAGCTTCGAAAATTGGCACGTGTTTTTTCAAATCCATTCTCGAAAAGCCTAATGGCTCAAAGTATGACTTATTTAACGAATCTGTAGGAATTTGCTTACCCTGATTGTCTATATAATTGATAGTAAAATAAGATCTATCATTATCTTCATCTTTTGTAACTAAAGATAATCTGAAACTTGGTTGTTCTCCATTCTCATCTTTTTGACCATACAGAAGTTTATAGGTTGGATTTTTATCTTTATCTAGTATAGCATTTCCATGCATATCCCTGTTTTCTATGATTTTAGCAGACTGTACAATTTGATCATAATTTTTTGGATACTGGCATTTTCGTCCATCCTCATATACCATTACCTTTCTAAGGTCTTTGACATAAACTTGAGATTCAGGTGAAGTAAACAGATCCTTTACCTTTAGCGTAAGGTCCGTTCCCCACTTTTTCAATGTCTCTAACATATTGCTAAACCAAAATCACTATAATGCTATAGTTCAATAATAAAACTAGTACACTAATAATATATTAACACAGCACCGGTGATTTTACAAGAAAATATGCCTGTAGAAGATAAAGATTGTAAAAGCGAGGGTTATATAAGTAATGCTTGATAAGTACTTTATGCATGTAATTGTAAAAACCCTCAAAGGTACGCTGTGTATATAATCTTCGCATACTACCTGCATTCCAAGAACTGCGTGCCAAAAAATGCAAAACAACAATACAACAAAAAATAAAAGCTCTAGAGGGAGATTAATAAATTTTTCACTAAAAGACAAAGAGCTATCAGTATAAAATGTGCAAGAAAATGAATAGATAAACCAAGGAAACAGGAACAGTAAAATTACCGCAGAAACACGCTGAACCCACCAATGATGTACTGAATTTCCAGATTGACTCATATAAACATAAATAAAAAAGCCATAGTAGAAAGAAGTAGCGTTACTGTCAGCAGTATAGCACTCCTTGAAACGCCAGTAATTTCTAAATTAAGCCCAACATCCCACAATAAATGACGAATACCATTAAGAAAATGATATACAAAACTTATAAAACATAAGACATAAGCTAATTTAGCAACAGGAGTGAATAATAATGCATTTAAGTACCTTACTATAAGTAACTCAGGAAAGTAAACATGTAATATGAAATACCAAGAAAGTATCATTAATAAAAGGAATAGCAAGATACCAGTCAATCTATGCATAATAGAGAAAAAACTAGTAACTTGTACTTTATATATTTGTAAATGTGGAGAAAGAGGTCTATCACTCATAAAATTCCGTTATCGGGAAATTAAAATAAAGTAGAAGTAAAGACAGCAGTATAGCACATAACAACACCATCATTAAAAATGGTAAGTTATGCGCAAAGCCTAAGGAGGTAATCCAGCTGCAGATTCCCCTACTGCTACCTTGTTACGACTTCACCCCAGTCACCGATCCCACTTTAAATAACTCCCTCCTTGCGGTTAGGTCGTTAGCTTCGAGTGAAACCAATTCCCATGGCGTGACGGGCAGTGTGTACAAGACCCGAGAACGTATTCACCGTGGCGTGCTGATCCACGATTACTAGCGATTCCAACTTCATGCACTCGAGTTGCAGAGTACAATCCGAACTGAGATGGCTTTTAAGGGATTGGCTTAGCCTCGCGACTTTGCAGCCCATTGTAGCCACCATTGTAGCACGTGTGTAGCCCACTCCATAAGGGCCATGATGACTTGACATCATCCCCACCTTCCTCCAGTTTATCACTGGCAGTTTCCTTAAAGTCCCCAGCATTACCTGATGGTAACTAAGGATGAGGGTTGCGCTCGTTGCGGGACTTAACCCAACATCTCACGACACGAGCTGACGACAGCCATGCAACACCTGTGTGAAACCCGGCCGAACCGACCCTATCCCTTCGAATAGGTATAATTTCCATGTCAAGGAGTGGTAAGGTTTTTCGCGTTGCATCGAATTAAACCACATGCTCCACCGCTTGTGCGGGTCCCCGTCAATTCCTTTGAGTTTTAATCTTGCGACCGTAGTCCCCAGGCGGAATGTTTAACGCGTTAGCTGTAATACAGAAAGTAAAACTTCCCATATTTAACATTCATCGTTTACAGCGTGGACTACCAGGGTATCTAATCCTGTTTGCTCCCCACGCCTTCGCGCCTCAGCGTCAGATTTGAACCAGATAGACGCCTTCGCCACTGGTGTTCCTCCTAATATTTACGAATTTCACCTCTACACTAGGAATTCCTCTATCCTCTTTCAATCTCTAGATTAGCAGTTTTAAAAGCAATTCCAAGGTTGAGCCTTGGGATTTCACTTTTAACTTACTAATCCGCCTACGCGCCCTTTACGCCCAATAATTCCGAATAACGCTAGCCCTCTCCGTATTACCGCGGCTGCTGGCACGGAGTTAGCCAGGACTTCTTCTGTGAGTACCGGCATTATCTTCCTCACTAAAAGAGCTTTACAACCCAAAGGCCTTCTTCACTCATGCGGCATGGCTGGATCAGGCTTTCGCCCATTGTCCAATATTCCCCACTGCTGCCTCCCGTAGGAGTCTGGACCGTATCTCAGTTCCAGTGTGGCTGATCATCCTCTCAGATCAGCTATAGATCATTGCCTTGGTAGGCTATTACTCCACCAACTAGCTAATCTAATATAGGCTCATCTAATAGCAATAAATTTTTCCCCCGTAGGGCGTATACGGTATTAGTTGCCGTTTCCAACAATTATTCCGTACTACTAGGTAGATTCCTATACATTACTCACCCGTCTGCCACTAAGTTATACCATAGCAAGCTACAATATAACTCCGTTCGACTTGCATGTGTTAGGCCTGCCGCCAGCGTTCATTCTGAGCCAGGATCAAACTCTCAAATTTAGACTTCAACCTATAAAAGGTTGAGGGTACATCGGATAAATCCGACAAAAAATAATTTAGCTTAATACTGCTGTCTTTATTTCTACTTTAGAAATATTTTAATCTCCAACTATTCAAACAACGTTAAGAATATTATTATGTGATATAATCACTCTGTCAATATGTTTTTGCAAATCAAAAGCATTAATGTATAAATATATAACTATTTGGAATATTACCATGAAAAAATACATCTTTCTGCTTGCACTCGCGCCAATGTTAGTTGGCATCACATTATACTTATTGCGCAACATTGATAACACAAAACAATCTATAACTGCAGGTGACAAATTTTACGAAGTATTATTCTTAAAAAAAGATAGTAAGCCGCTGCTAGAAGAAATAGATTCAAATTGGGGGTATTTAGCAAATTTTGAACACGCATTCAATCATATCTCAGATTCAATGCCAACAGACACAGCATCTATTATTTATAATGATTTGGCAGATGATAAAGATGCTCCTAATGTTTTGCGTGAGTTAGCACAATACTTAGAGGTAATGAGCTTACTTCACTCCAACGGTGAAAAAATAAATAAAGATAAAATTGATAATTTAGAATCAAGTGCAGTGTATCCTTATTCAAGCCAAGAAGCCATCGCTATAGTAAAGATACACAATAACGACGTTAAGGGTGCAACTGAAACATTGCGTTCCCTATTAAATGATAGAAAATGCCCTATCCTAATCAAAGCTAATGCACAAGAATTACTCAGGATATATGGGAGTTAACTCATTGGACTTTTTGCATAGCTTTTGGCAGTGACCTTACCCAGAAAAAGTAGAGAGAAAGTTAAGACGTTTTTGGAGTAAAATAAAACGTTTTTTCAAAGAGGTGTAATATGACAAATAGAAGAGAATATACAGCAGAATTTA
>CACPSE010000025.1:0-19602 GCA_902636535.1 uncultured Wolbachia sp.
AACTGCTTGTTCTATATTTTTTACCGTTTCATAATAATCGTAGGTAGATTTTTTTGCATCCATTTTAGCTTTACTGACACCAAAAGCATTAACTCCTCTTTTAAAGATTGGAACATCAAGAGTAAAAACTACATGAGCATTTTCTAATAGGTTGTCTAACTTTATACCATCCTCCCCAAAATTTTTGCTTGCGCTTAGATTTAAAGAAGGAAGCCACTTGGAGCTTTCAGCAATCACTTCCATTCCGTCTGCTCTTTTTTTATAAACTGCTGCTTTTAGAGATAAATTATTGGTTTTTGCTAACTGTAAACATTCATTTAGTTCTGGAACAGAAGGTAGTTTATCATTAGCTTCAGAAAGGTCATCAGCATCTTCGCCAATTAAATGATAATAAGCAATATTTGCCAACTTTAATTTACCTTCAGCATCAACTCTTTCGGATATAGAAGACGAAAATTTTGCTTTTGCTAACAAAACTTCAGCATTGGTTACCTCTCCAAGGGAAAAGCGTTTTTTCATAGCTGACAAATGTTCCAAAGAAACGCGTTCTTTATGTTCTCTGAGCTTTAATATTTCTGTCTTTTGTAAAACATTAACATATGCTTTCACAGCATTAAGTGCAAGCTCTTGTTTTAACTGTTGAAATCGCATTTTTTCTGCTTTGAGAAGATGACTTGATTGACTGAATGTGGCAAAGGTGCCACCTCCATCTATTATCCTTTGGCTTAATATCAGGCGTTTTCCAGATAAATTAGATTGATTGTAAGGATAAAGATTAAAACTGCTATCGAAGTTGTACTGCAAACTAATGTCAGGTAAAAATCCAGCTAACCCAGAAGACTTAAGCTGTTTTTCTGCGCTTTTATATTGGTAAAATTGAGACTTTATTTTTGAGCTATTTTTGATCGCTTTGCTTATAACTTCTCCTACATCGGTTGCATAGCAACTTATAGTACCAAAAATGATCGCAAGTGTAATAATCAATCGAAACATTCTACTTCCTGTGCATATTGGTTACGCAGCTCAATTACTAACATAAATTACTTTAATAATCAATACTAATATTGTTGACACTATTGAGAAATTAAGTATATCATAGCTTACTATTGTTTAGTTAAATTACAATGAAGACTTTTTTCTTAAAAGAGAAACAAATCAATAAAAAGTGGTTTGTCATAGATGCAGAAGGATTAGTGGTAGGGAGGCTTGCAGCATTTGTAGCGACACTATTACGTGGAAAGCATAAACCTGAGTATACACCTCATATGGATTGTGGCGATAATGTAATTATTATCAACGCAGAAAAGGTGCATTTCACCGGAAAGAAGCTTAAAGATAAAATTTACTATAAGCATACAGGTTATTCTGGTGGTTTGAAGAAAACTACTCCAGATAATATTTTAAATGGCAAATTTCCTGAGCGTGTAATAGAAATGGCAGTGAAAAGGATGCTTGATGATGGGCCTATGGCACGTAGACGCTTTGAAAATTTGTATGTTTATTCTGGTTCAGAGCATAAGCATCAAGGGCAGCAACCTGAAAAGATAGATTTTGCCTCTTTGAATCGTAAAAATAAAAAGTAATGGAGTAAAAATGAAGAGTTCTACAATAAATAACAATGATTGGTCAGAAAAGACAATTAAATCAGCAGTTGATTCGCTTGGTCGTTTATATGCTACAGGCCGAAGAAAAGAATCTGTAGCAAGAGTATGGATAAAGCCAGGAAGTGGAAAATTTAGTGTTAACAAAAAAGGCGATCTAATTTCTTATTTTAAAAGAGAGTCAGTGTGCCAAATAGTGAAAATGCCATTTGTAGCAACTTCTACGTTAGACAAATATGATGTATTTGCAACTGTAAAAGGTGGAGGGCTATCTGGTCAAGCAGGTGCTCTAGCTCATGGAATAAGCAAAGCTTTAAGTAGCGTAAGCCAAGATTTGCATTCTATATTACGTCATGGTGGGTTCTTAACTAGAGATTCACGTGTTGTTGAACGTAAGAAATATGGTCAACATAAAGCTCGGAAAAAGTGTCAATTTTCTAAGAGATAGTTATTTCATAGTGGTGTTTTTTTGTAAGTATTATACAAATATTTGCAAAAGTGTATGATATCCTCTATTTTTGTGATGAATTTAGTTGACTATCGGTGTCAACATAATATGCTATTTGTGTGATTTTTCAATATTAAGGTAATTTATGAGTAAAGAAGATATAATAAAACAATTAAAGGAAGATTGTTCTGGTCAGAATATAGATATAACAAAATCTGATTTGAGCAAGATTCATGATGCGTTTATAAAAATAATAAAGAATGAGCTGCATGGGAAAGGTGAAATACGTTTGCATGGAATAGGAACATTTTCTACTGCTATAAGTCAGGAGAAACAATGTCGTAACCCCCAAAATGGTGAGATCATGACTGTTCCTGAAAAGACAAGGGTAAAATTTAAAGCAAGCCAAACTCTTTTAAGTATTTTAAATGAGAAGGAAAAAGCAGCAGTTAGTTAGACATTATCATTTTCATTGTTTTTACTACGCTGTGTAAGCCATAAAATACAGCTTCGCTAATTAAATAGTGGCCTATGTTAAGAGCTGAGATGTGAGGTATTCTTGTCATCTTCTTAGCGTGTTTATAAGTTATGCCATGTCCTGCGTGGCATTCTATTCCTAATTTATTGATGTACTCTGCAGCATTAGTAATTAACTGTAACTTTTTTTCTGATGGATTATCACAGTAATCCCCTGTGGGAATTTCTATTATGTCAGGTTTTGTCCCTAGCTTTTCAAGATATTTTAGTTGATCAATATTTGGATCGATAAACAGTGAGACTTTTATGCCAGAGCTATGCATTTCCTCTATTATACTAGAAAGTTTGCTGTACATCTTAACGATATCCAGGCCACCTTCGGTTGTTAATTCTTCTCTTTTTTCTGGTACTATACAAATCGAATAGGGTTTTACTTCTTTTGCTATTTTTAGCATTTCTTCCGTGGCTGCAATTTCAAGATTTAGCTCAGTGCTAATGCTTTTTTTTAGGTTAAATACGTCTTCATCTCTAATATGCCTTCTATCTTCTCGTAAATGTACAGTAATAAAGTCTGCTCCAGCATCAATAGCTATTTCTGCTGCTTTGAGTGGATCTGGGTAGGAAGTTCCGCGCGCATTACGAAGAGTTGCAACATGGTCAATGTTAACGCCTAGTTTCATAATTTACCTCAAAAATTATTTATAGATTATACATATTATTGGGTCTTTTGCATAGTGACCTTATCCAGATGATATGACAACAAAGAGAAAAAATACCTAAGCGTCAAAACGAAGGAGAAGAGATAAAGAAGTGGAGGAGGATATGCTCATTTTGGATGTAAGAGCTTTCTAGGAATTGTCTTCTTGAATTCTATGGTATTTTGTTTAACATTGAAACAAGAGTCCAGTATCAGCTACTTGCATGACATCGTTTACTATGTGCCATATTGCAATGTTCGTACAGTAAGCCATAGGACGACAGAGCAGATTTAAGTTAGCTATTATACTCACCTTTTGTGGCTGAAAGGAACATATTTTTAGAATAATGAAAACAATCAGCACTTTAATTCAAGAAGGATCGGAGTTATTATCGTCACATAAAGTTGAATCACCACATTTAGATTGTGAAATCATCATGCAGCACGTATTTGGAGTGGAAAGATCATTCATAATTATGAATCACACTAATCAGGTACCAAGAGACAAAGAACTTCTATTTTGGAAATTAACAAAAAAAAGAGCGGAAAGATATCCAATATCGCAAATAATAGGTAATCGTGAATTCTGGAGTAAAAATTTTATAGTTAACCAGCATGTTTTAGATCCAAGGCCAGATAGTGAAACAATAATCCTAGCAGTGTTAAAATATTACCCAAACAAAAAACAGAAACTAAAAATTGCAGATTTTGGTACAGGCACAGGTTGTTTATTGATATCCGTACTTAGTGAGTATGAATATGCTGTTGGCGTCGGTTTTGAAAAAAGCTTGGAAGCATATAAAGTTGTCTATCAGAACACAAAAAAACATGATCTTCTCAGCAGAGCCAAAATATTTCCAAGTTCGTGGACAGAGTGCAGAGGTTCATTCGATCTTATAATCAGTAATCCTCCATATATTAAAAGAAGCAAATTGAAAGACCTGCAAGCTGAAGTGCAAAAGGAACCAAGAATTGCCCTTGATGGTGGTATTGATGGTTTGAGCTGTTATTTGAGCATTTTTCCAATATTGAGAAAGTGCCTTAAAAAAAATGGGTTTGCAATACTGGAGATAGGTGAAGATCAAAATGATATTGACAAAATAATCCCCTCATACGGATTAGCTTTTCAGGAATATGTATATGACTTAGCGGGAATGAAGAGATGCATTGTTATGCAAAAAACATAGCTAATGTTTTCTTGCCTTCATCCCATATTATCCTATTTCATCCCAGTACCCTCTACCTAGTCATCCAAGTAGCGTGACTACTTGGATCGATATTTAACTAGATCCTATGGTCAAGCCATAGGATGACAGGAACGGTTTTATGCATTTTTTAAAGGGCAACATGTTTAAGCTTTGCTGGCAAAGTGGAAAGTAAGGCCAGCTTCTATGCCGTGTGTGTGAAATAGTCGATTACCTATATTTATTTCCTCAGTTACTTTGCTACCTGAGCTAGGATCAAGCTTCTTTTTTCCAATATTATTAGGGTCGTCTACCACTTGTCCTAACTTTTCTGCTGTAAGCTTAATATCGCTACCAATAGCACCAAAACCTCTATATCCGATATGCATATTTACATCTTCACTTATGCGATAATCAAAGCCAGCTTTTAATTGACCTGCAGGTCTTATTGACGATTTTTCAAACATTGTCATTTTTGTTGCACCGACTCCAATACCAACGTAAGGAGAAAAAGAGAAATGGTCACTTTTCCAATGATGATAAGCATTTGCCATTACAGATATGTTCTCAATTTGGTCATGACTAACTGCAGCACTATAGAGATAAGTTTCTTTATTAGGATCCTTATTAACGTCCTTTAGGTATGAAACAGTTATTTGGCTACTTGCTAAACCAATATTATCCACTTTTACAGAAGAATACATTCCTTCCAATTCAGCTCTGTAGCTATTGCCATTCAATTCCCCTGTATAACCAAGTGCCACATTTGCAGCAAAAGGTGGATTATAATCTCCTTTATACTTACTTAGTAACTGACCTTCTGTGTTCTGAGCACTCCTGTCATTTATAGATACATTTTTGGCAGCTGTAGCAGCAGTATCTCCAATTTTTGCTTTCAACTCACCCATGTAATTTAAATATTGACCGTAATACCCACTGCCAAAGTAAAACCCTTCTGTTTCACTTGCAAAAGATTGTTGTGACAACAGCAAAGCAAGTGCTGTAACCGCTAATGTTTTTTTACTAATCATTACTACTCCCCTAGTTAAAATAGCTAATCTAATACTAATTAATTAAAAATGGCTTAATATGAAAAACCTAATTATTTGCATAACTTGCACTTTTCCGAGCTAAAAATAGGCAAAATTAACCTTACTTCTCGTCACTTTTTAATTTATCGTCAATATCCTCATCTTCAAATTCATCCTCCTCTTCTTCGTCATCAAACCCATCATCGCTCCTATCCTCATCTTCCTCGTCATCATCTTCAAACTTATCGTCGATATCTTCATCATCAATATCTTCGTCTGCAAATTCATCTGATTCATCATATACTGCATCTTCTGTTTTAGTTTCAGCAGGATAATCAACTGAATTAGGTCCCTCAAGAGCATTATTCCCTTCGTTATTAACCTTCTCTTTGCTCGCAGCGGCAGAAAGAACTTTGTTTGGGTCATATGGTTCTTGTGTAGGCACACGAGTTTGCTTGAGCAGTCTTTTTGTGAAGGTGCTATCACTGTAGTACAAAATTTTCTTTGATTTAATTGGGTAAGTCGACTCTATTAAAATTATCTGATCGTCACGTGGCAACATAATAACTTCTTGAGGCAATAGCAATGCTCTCTGTATTTCAGAGATATGTAATGACCTTGAAGCAGGATTTAAATCTAAAAATTTAGGCTTATTCAACGATTCTTGTTGTACAGTTTTGTTTCCTATAAGTTGCGATATTAAATTAGCTGTTTCAATATTATTGGCTGCAAAAGTTATTCTGTAAGTCGAGTTTGACAAAAAGGAGTTCATCCCTGCTTCTTCGTATATTCCTTTGAGCTGCTCAGTATCTTGAACAATTAAGAATAACCTAACTCGATAACCACGAAAATATGCAATACCTGTTTGAAATTGCTCCATTTTTCCAAGTGTAGGAAACTCATCCATTAAAAACAATACGCCATAAGGCTCGTCATCCGATGGCAATTTTCTACATAAAAACTCAGTTGCCTGTTGGTAAAAAACCTGCATTAAAGGCCTGAGCCTAGTCAAGTTGTCAGGAGTTAAACCAACATAAACTGTAATTTTCTTCTTTTTAAAATCTAGAATATTAAAATCACTTGACGCAGTTGCAGTATCAATCAATGGGTTTGCCCACAATTCAAGTGATGAGTTCATGGTTGATACAACACCTGACCTTTCTTTATCAGCTTTTTGTAAAAAAGCTGCAATATTCATATATGCTACAGGGTGTAGTATTTTACCCATTGTATCAAGAGCAACAGCAAGATTATAAACCACGTCATCACTACGCATCGTACGCACAACTTCACCAAAAGATTTAACTTTCTCTGGTGCAGCAAGTAAGTATAATACCACTCCAACAAATAAGCTTCTTGCTTCATTCTGCCAAAAGTCTTGTTCAGGCATGATTAGGTTAGCTATTTTCTGCACATCGTCAACCATCTGCCCAGGTTTTTCACTAATCCATTGTAATGGATTGTAACAGTGACTTATTCCATCTGGCTGCGCTGGATTCCATACGTATACTTTTTGTCCTTGTCGTTCTCGCCAACCACTTGTTATTTCATAGTTTTCTAATTTTATGTCGTGTACAATTACCGAGTCAGTCCAAAATAATAAATTAGGAATTACAAAGCCAACACCCTTACCAGAACCTGTAGGTGCAAATAACAATGCATGCTGAAACCCATCAGAAATGAAGTATCCTCTTTTATCTTTACAAAGCAATAATCCCTTTTTGCTTCTTAATCCTGCTTTTCGTATGTCTTTCTCTGATGCCCACTGCGAATCTCCATGAAGTGATTCTTTCTTTTTAAATGGTCGCCACTCAATTATCCTTTCTCTTAAATTCCACAAAATAACCATTAAAACAACGATAGGCAGTGCAGAAGATATAATTAATTTGATTTTGAGCTCACGGCTATATAACTCTGGATGATGCCAACAATATTGTATATGATCAAAGATTGTTGGCCAAAGAGCTTGAGGGAAAGGCGTCAAACTAGGATTAATTGCCTTAAAATCCACAGCATCCGGACCATCAGCAAACAGAACAAACAATATACCAGATAGATAGAAGCAAAAGTCAAGTACGCTAAAAGCTACTACACCTCCTATGAGAATATTACGTAGGTGATTTCCATTACTCATAAACTACTCTTCCTTAACTTATGTATAAATTTAAGCATTTTCGCTCGCAGATCTAGTAAATAATATCTCAGAAATGCTTCTTTTGCCCCCACCGGTTCTTTTTAGCTGAATAACAATATCAATCACATTTCTAATGTATGGTATAATTTGGTCTGGAGGAATGCCAAGATTTGCCTGCATAACCATCAATTTTATTTGCTCAAGGGCCATTGTTGGACTATCCGCATGAAGGGTTGATATTGATCCAGGGTGACCAGTATTTATCGCCCTAAGAAAACTAAAAGCTTCCGCTCCACGGAGTTCACCAACTATTATTCTGTCTGGCCTTAAACGTAAGCACGCCTCTATCAAATCTTGAGTGGTTACTTTTGCCCTGCCCTGCCCTCCTTTAGAGGCAATTAGATGGACTTTATTGGGATGTTCGTTCAAAACGATTTCCCTTGCATCCTCAACAGTAATAATTCTTTCCTCAGCTGGAATAGCACGCAAAGTAGCATTAGTAAAAGTAGTCTTACCAGTGGAAGTTCCACCACTAATTATAATATTTTTCTTATTTATTACAGCGTATTCTAAAAACTCTTTTATTTTTTTTTGCCTTAACAGTAAATCCAAATTACGGTCAACTGGATTATCGGTCACTTCTATAACAGTTTCAGAAAAAGCCCCCATTTTTTCATAATCATCTAGTGCTAATTGCATGCTAGAAGGCTTACGAATCGACATGACTACTTTATCAGGTTCACATGCTGGCGGAAATACTATCTGTATACGATAACCATTTGGTAATGTTGCCGAAAGTAACGGCGCTTCTTCGCTAAGTTTTTGTTCTGTAGCTTGAGCAATCAGTCTGCCAAGAGATTTCAAATGGTTAAGATCGAATACTTCTAATTTTTCACACCTTATTTCACCGCGATTTTCAATCCATACTTCCTTTGGCTTATTTATTGATATTTCATTTACGCCTTCTTCTTGAAATATGCCTTGTAATGGCTCCAAATATGTATCAAGTGCAGCATAGTTCATTTCATTGATTTAATATTGCCTGTGGAGGAAATACTATATCTTGGTTAACAAATACTTTCAATGCAGTGCCTTGATCGACATAAATAGTTGGTTTTTTATCTGTATATCTGCCCACTATATCTCGCATGTCTTTAGAAAAATCATTGATTGATTTCCCGATTGCTTCATCATAAACAGACTTGCTTCTTTTCTGAGTTTGCCTCAACAGTTGACGTACATCGTCTAAAGTTATACCGATATTGTCACTAGTAATTGCATCAACTCCACTAACTCCAGAACTTTTTATCACACTTACTATTTCTTCCTTTATTATTCTCAGTAAATCCTGATCACTTTTAGCGTTCCGAATTTTTTCAATAGCCCTAAGACCCAATTTCCATTTTTCGTCTCCTACCTTCCCAACTTCAGTTTTTATAGCATCCTCCAATCTCTCAACAATAGCCCCTTTGAGAGAAGAAATATCTATTTCAGTTGCAGTAATAGACTTCACTACATCCATGGCAGTTAGCGCATCGATAAGATTAGAAGCCTTTTGCCCTATAACAGCCGAACTAATTGAAACACCAGCAAGTGCTACTGAAGAGAATAATGCACTTACTATTTTATTATCAACTATTCCTGCTATCCCTGCTCTACCAAGCTCGTCAGTACTAAGTGATGAGATGGCAACATCTATTCCATGTGGCAGAATCACTCTATTCCAGTTTATATTTACACGAGATTTAGCAACATTCGAGTCAAATGAATAACTACCTATCAATCTTGAGCCTTTAGGTATTAAAACTGTATCTCCAGTTTCTGCATAAACATCTCTACTCACCATAGCACGCAGCATTCCTTGCAGATCAGAGTTTATTGCAGTTTCAAGGACAGCATCAATAATTTTACCTTGAGTAATCATTAAACCAAGCTTTCCTACTCTGGTAGCTTTGCTCGACTGTGCTGAAGTGTCGGATAAAATAGCATCAGCAGCCTTGTTCTCTCCACTACTACCTGAAATTGTTAACATTTGTGCACTACGTCTGTCTCTAGGATAACCGCCACCCCCTATTGTAGGAAATGAGGTAGGTAAATTGCCCATAACATTACTAGAAGGAAAATTTTGCTTTGGCAAAATAGGTATATTTGACACAGGAGTTTCTTTTGGTTTCTCTTCTTCTTTTTTCATCACTTCTTCTTTTCTAATTTGTTTTATTTCTGGCATGATTAGTGGTGTAGGAAGAGGAGGTAAGGGTGGTAAGGGATCAGTTATTATTCTTTCAGGAACCATTACATTATCTGGAACTTGTTCCAACTTTCCTTTCAATTCTTGAACGTTTTGCTTTGTTTCCTCTTTTTTAATAACTTCTGAACCCTCTTTAGGAGAAGGACTAAAATAGAGATAATACACTCCACCAACCAGGAGCACTAAAATAATGACCATCAATGCCCTATGACCTCGATTAGAGCCAACTGTTACTACCTTATTCTCTATTTCTGATTCATCTTCTGAATTGTTACGCCTTTCTTTATTCATATTGCATGTACCACAGCTAAAGTGACCTATTTATAATTTCAACTTCACCATCTTCATAACGCATAAATAGCTTTTTATGTACTCCTTTTATTATAACATAATCATCAAATAACAGCCTTTTACAAGGTTTATCCTCCCCTTCTACAAAAATCTGAGGTATTTTATTATTATTTCTAAATTTTAAATAGGTTAAATAACCATCATCAAATAACTCAATCGGAACTATATCCGCATTACCCCCTTCATCAATATATGTATAATTGTACTTCGTATCATTTTCTTGTATTATTTTTTCTAGCTTGTCTGTAGTATATTGCATTTGAGTAGGTAAAGAAACCTCATCTAAATCAACATCAAATTCACCTTCTTCTTGAGGATAATAAAAACGTACTACGTAAGATATATCCTTTTCAGCAGAATAATCGTGATCCACTTTCTTAGCATCAGTATCCGGGTATTTATCGTAGTTTGGCCTTGAGATTAAATCAAAAATGTAATTTCTTTTTTTAGTTGTCGTAATAATCATGTTAGTGCGGCTACTAACTTCAAATGGCATGATAAGCAATTTATTGTCATAAGGATTAATTTTCCAACTTGATGCATCACCAACAGCGATATTTTTAACTTTTTCTCCTTCCGCAAATTCAATATAAGAATAGTAACCCTGACTAAAAACCGCCGTAAATACTTCATTAGGGCTATACACAAAAGTCTTTATTCTACTATCTACAGAAATAGGTTCATTATAATTAATGGATGCGTTTAAATTGCTACTTACAAGTAAAGCTAAAACTAATAATATCCTATACATATTCATCATCTACTCTATATGAAATAACTTGAAACCCTAATGGGTTAATATATCTTTGCTGATCATTCATTTCAAGCGATGCATATCTATATGACATAATAACTATCTTATTTTTTCTTGTGGAACTTCCATCTTTCCGTATAAATTCCACAAAAAACCTCACCTGAAGAGCATCGTTACCCAATTTTTGAATTGAGCGAATTTTAAATTCATTTTTGGTATCTGAATATAAATTAAAAAGATCATCCATATTCTGCGATCCTATATAATTTCTAAATTCATTATACACATTAGATGAGGAAAACAACCTCACCTTTGTATAATAGTTATAATTATAATGATATGGATCAAAAACCTCCCTTGCTTTTATATACTCTGAAATAAAATAATCGTTCAGCGCTTCATTTGCAGAATATTGTTTTACTGTGACAGGATCAACCAATTGCACTATTCCTGATTTTTTGTCAATTTCTATAACAAATGGCTCAATAGTGCTACTTGTGCTAATTTTAAATATGACTAATACACTGATAGAGATCGTTGCTAATAATATTAATGCAAATAAAAGTAGAATATTTCTTTGAGCAATAACTGTGCTGTAGCGGCTTGAATTCCAGCTTATATCCTTATCTAAGGATTCAGTATTTTTTTCTCGTTTAAAAAATCTTAGCATTTTAGTATTCCTAAAAATCTTAACTTATGTTAATAAACATAGCAAATTAACAAAGTAGTTACAGCAAAAAAGCTAAAAAACTCTTAATCTATGGCCTAATTTACCAAATTTTGTCTCCATATATGAATCGTTATATTTATTACGTTCCACAATAAGTGGTAGACACTTTGTAACCTCTATACCACTACTTTCCAATTCTGATAATTTCCTATCATTGTTTGTAAGTAATTGGCTTTTGTTAATGTTCAATTTCTTAAGCATTTTAGCTGCAACAACAAAACTCCTTTCATCATCTTCAAAACCCAATATTCTATTTGCATCAACAGTATCAAGGTTATGTTCTCTTTGCATACTGTACGCTCTTAACTTATTAGTTAAACCAATACCTCTTCCATCTTGCATCAAATACAATATAATACCACTTCCAAAGTCAGCTATCATTTGAATTGCTTGATGTAACTGACTTCTGCAATCGCATGATAAGCTATCTAACAAGTCACCCGTATAGCACGAAGAATGAATTCTCACTAATGGTTCATCATCTTTATCTGGATTGCCAATGATAATTGCATGATGTTCTCTTCCGCCACTTTCGGTTCTATAAGATATGATATCTACTTCTTGAGTCTGTTTTAAAAATAACGATGTTTTGCACACTTCATACACACTCTGATTTTGTTGAAAATCATTTACGAGTAACGTATCTAGTGCAATAATGTCATTTTCTTTACACCAATTTCGCATTTCATGCTTATTCTCAAAAGTCATATCAGCCACTAACGCGTATGGCAATAATTCTGAGAATTTAAGCAAGGCAACAGCATACTCATCTATTGTCTTTGAGCATTGCAACTCTTTTATGCTATCTTCCTTTGAACAGTTTATTAAATGGAGCAGTTCATCAAAATTGCTTATCAACAGACGTTTGCTGCTACGTTCTTTATTCTGAGATATGTATTTTACCTTACTTGAAGTTAAAGTAACATATACATTACTTGATATAAGCTTGTATTGATTAAATAAATCTCTTTCTAAAGCCTCAGCAGCAGCAAACAATAGGTAATTACTTTCATCATATATTACAATTGGCCGGCCGCGCCTGACTTCGCTAATAGCCCTTTCTACCTTATTGCTACTTTGATTTCCTATAAACATTTTTACCCATACTAAACAGCGATAAAAAAACTGGTGCGGCCGAGAAGACTCGAACTTCCAAGGCCTTATGAGCCACAGCGACCTCAACGCTGCGTGTCTACCAATTCCACCACGGCCGCACTATATTCTAGTTTTTATATAATTATTTTAAATTACTTAATCATTTTAGAATTTTTCATCTAGAGTGTCAATCTGATACTAGAATAATTTAGAAATTGTTTGTATAATTTGATTATGAGTTTTGTGATTATAAATTTTAATCATTTAAGATAACCTTACTACTAATTTTTAACTTAGGTTTTTATACAAATGAATATAGCTAATATCTTTATTTTTTTAGCTCTCTCTCTTATAACTAGCTTTCATTTCGTCCATGCACAAATATTATACACATGGTCTCAAGTTATCCCAGAAAATAAACTAAGCATACGCGCAATTACGGACAATGACATGTGTCCCATTGTTTATGTTGATGGCGAGGAAACAGAAATGCTGAATCGCAGCTCAATTAACAATGGTGATCATAACGAAACAGTTTGTGAACTGACAGTACAGACAAGTGCCAAAAACATTAGTATTGAGGATCTACGGGTTCCTATATTACCAAAAAAGGTTAATAAAATTGCTTTCATTGGTGACACGGGCTGTAGAATAAATATGTTATTTCAGCAGGAATGTAATTCGGTAGATAGCTGGCCTTTAAAAAAAAATTTAGATTCAATCGCCCTTCATAAACCAGATTTAATTATCCATGTTGGTGATTATCATTATAGACAAACAAAATGTAGAAATACAAAAAAGTGTGGCGATATTTATGGATATAATAAAGAAGTTTGGTACGCTGATTGGTTTGAGCCTGCAAAGGATATTTTATCACAATCCCCTTTCCTTTTTGTTCGTGGAAACCATGAGAGTTGTGATAGAGCTTATGAAGGATGGTTCAGGGATCTAGATTCACACCCCTTTTCGTCTGGAAAATGTGGAAACTTCGTTTCTAGTTGGTCCTTAGATGCTGGACCGATGAAATTTTTTATCTTCGACTCTTCATCCGGTGAGGATATTTTTACAACCCAAAGCACAATTGATGCTTTTGAGAGGCAATTTGATAAATTGATACAAAATAGTTCTGATAAGCCCATGTGGTTTTTAACTCATAAACCGCTTTGGAGATCTCCAAAAAAAGAATTTTTGACATTAAAAAGCCATGGTAATCTTACACAAATTGAAGCTTTTGGAGATAAATTTCCAAGCAATGTTACTACCATAGTTTCTGGCCACATTCATATAGCCCAGATTTTATTAATGGATAATGTTCCAGACCAGATTATAGTTGGAAACGGTGGTGCATCATTACACGCTCAAGATCAAGAATCTGTTTATCAAAATGTAGAATTTGACTATTCAAATGGTAAAAACTATTTAGCACACGAGGTTAGAAACTTTTTTGGCTTTGGCTTTGCAGTACTAAATTTAGATGATCACGAATTTACCTTCTATAACCAAGATAATAAGGAAATGTATTCTGCAAAGCTAACGGAAGATTTTAAACTCAAAACGGATTAAAACTATAGTCGATTCATTGTATCTGTTCAGACAATGGCGTCAACTTAAGGGAAAATATCAGTGATTGTGTATAAAATTTCTCTCTAAATTTTTTATCATTAAATTATCCAAAAAGTGCAATAAACAGCACTTTTGTTTCTGTTTTATTTCAACGAAGAAGTCTAAAATGTGTCCTTAAGTTGACGCCATTGCCTGAACGGATACTCTTACGTAGTGAAAGATACAAGTTGTGCATCACGCTACTTGTATGACACCCTTTCCGGTGGCTAAATGTTAAAGCCATGTTGTGCAGATTAGCTACGCAGTTACACCATTTTCATGGAGGTTAACAGCTTCAGTCTTTGCGTCACTAAACTTACTTGACACTTTATCAACAGCCCAAGTTATTGGTGTAACAACAAGCGCTGCAGCCCAGATGACAGTTGAAATAATGCAAGATAAAGCTAAACTTAAGAATTTAGCGAGAGGTTCACCATGTGTTTCTGCGTTGCCCTGCAAATTATTGGCATACTCTACAAGAGATTTTGGACCGTCTGTTCCTTTTAGATGTGAAAACAATTTGTATGGCAAATACGTAACATACGCAAACCCTGTATAGAGCACAAGTAAGAAGTTTGCAATACCAGCACGATCTAGATTATACTCTTTACCGTAAACTCTTTTATTTCTTCTCCCCAGACACATTGTTGGAGTGTCGAAATCATAATTTACTCCTACAATCATATCCTTGATTGGCCCTAAAGCACTATCAATATAGTATACAGATTTATAGAAGCTGTTTTGCGGAACTCTACTGTTATCACTTTTTTCTATAGCAGGAATAGTACTATACTTAGCATATTTTGTGAAATTTCCATATGTTTCTTTAAGACTTTCATATATGCCTGACATCTTTACCTCTCGGAAAATTTATATAATAATTATTATTGTGATATAAAACTTAGAATAATGCAATAGATATCTAAGTGTTTTAGCTATTAATTATATGTTGCACAAAAGCATATATTGCCCTACCATCCAAGTAGGTCAAAAATAAGGAGATTGTCATGAGTTTTACTTTACCTGAATTACCATATGATAAAACAGCTTTAGAGCCTTACATGTCTGCAAAAACCTTAGATTTTCATTATGATAAGCACCATAAAGGATATTTAAATAAACTCAACGAGCTGGTTGAAAATACAGATTATCAACATGTGAAAATTGAGGAAATAATAACAAAAGTGCATGGTAATAGCGATAAAGTTCCCATATTTAATAACGCAGCGCAAGTTTGGAACCACACTTTTTATTGGAATTCAATGAAGAAGAATGGTGGTGGTAAACCTAAAGATGATGGTTTTCTAGCAAAAAAAATTCAAGACGATATCGGTGGCTTTGATAAATTTTATGAAGAATTTTCCAATCATGGAGTAAGCCAGTTTGGTAGTGGATGGGTGTGGTTAGTGCTTGAAAAAGGAAAGCTCAAAATCACCAAAACTCCAAATGCAGATTTGCCATTAATTTATGGTCAAGTTCCATTACTCACTATGGATGTGTGGGAACATGCATACTATTTAGATTGTCAAAATCGTAGAATTGACTACATAAAAGTTTTCCTTGATCATTTGATTAATTGGGATTTTGCAGAAGAGAATTTAAAAAAGAACACATAAGATGAATGTACCCCAGGTAACAAAATTAGATAATGGTCTGCGCATAATAACCGAGCAGGTGCGTGATATTGATTCTGTAGCTTTAAGCATACGAGTTGGTGTTGGCAGTAGAGCGGAAAGTGCAAATCAAAATGGAATATCCCATTTTCTAGAACACATGGCTTTCAAAGGAACGAAGATAAGAACTGCGTTTGAAATTGCAAAAGCTTTTGACGACATAGGTGGGGTTTTCAACGCCAGCACCGGTAGGGAAAGCACCACCTATTATGCAAAAGTCCTCAAGAAAGACATAAAAACTGGTATTGATATATTAATAGATATATTGATGAATTCAACATTTCCAGAAGATGAATTGGAACGTGAGAAGGGCGTTGTAATACAAGAGATTTTTCAAACTAATGATTCACCAAGTGACATTGTTTTCGATAAATATTTTGAGGCAGCTTATAAAGATCAACCTTTTGGCAGGTCAATCTTAGGCACGCAAGATACTGTAAAATCTTTTACTCGAGGAGATCTAGATAATTACATAAATGAACATTACTTTGGCGAGAATATGCTATTTACTGTTGCAGGAAATGTTGAACATGAAGAAGTTGTTGCATTAACCAAAGATTTTCTCTCAAAGATTCATTCTAAAAAGCTGAAAAAAAGCCAAAATGCGAGCTGTACTGGTGGTGAGTATTTAGAACATCGTAAATTAGATCAGGTACACTTGCTAATTGGTCTACCTAGTGTTTCTCGCCATGACGATAAATATCACACGTTTCAAGTGCTTGATTCTATATTAGGGAGCGGAATGTCATCACGTCTGTTCCAGGAAGTAAGGGAAAAGCAGGGATTAGCTTACTCTGTTTATTCATTTAATTCCAGCTATACTGATACAGGAATGTTTTCCATTTTTGCTGGCACAGACAGTAGTAACTTAGATAAGCTTTTAAAATCTATAACAACAGAGTTGAAGAAGTTGTCTACAGATGATTTGAAGGAAGAAGAAGTAAATAGAGGGAAAGAGCGAGTAAAATCCCAAATTTTAATGTCGCGCGAAAGCGTAAGCTCACGTGCTGAAACATTGGGGCACTACTATGGTAACTATAATAGGTACATCAGTAAAAATGAATTAATAGAAAAAATTAGTGCAGTTACCACTGCTAACGTAAAAAAAGCAGCAAAAGAATTGTTATCTCAGCATGAAAAAATCACTCTAGCTGCAATTGGAGAAATTAAATCATTGCCAAGTTACGATAAAGTGGTTTCTATGCTTAAAGCTTAGTGCATTCTGTTATATTGATTTGGCTGCTTTACAATATAATTTAGCACAGTGATTAAAGAAGTGTAAAGTTGAAACAATGTGCCATGAACCGGATATGCAAGAAATTATACGAATCTTCAACCTCATCTTTCAATCATATTATTTCTATTTTGCGTAACTTTTTCCGTATAATTTTTAGGAGGTACTGGTGGTACAAGTGGCTTTTTGCTTACAGAGTTTGAGTTTATGTCTTTCTTTTGCTGATGATAGTTCCATGCTTCTTGAACGGTTTGATGTGTAGGCTCTCCATCATTATAGTTTTCTCTCACAGAGTTCGAGTTTATGTCTTTCTTTTGCGGAGGATAGTTCAATGCCTCTTTACGAGTCTGGAATATAGGCTCTCCATCATTATAGTTTGAGTTTATATTTTCCTTTTGCGAACCAGCGTTCAATAATTTCGATATCTCTCGCCCTAGCTGATCACCTTTATAATTATTGTTAAGATCTTTGATTTTCTCTTTTTTCTCGATTATTTGAGCTAAGGACTCGACAATAATATCTTTGTTTATTCTTGAAGCATCTATTGGCTTACTTCCTTTGACAGTAATTTCACTACTTCCTTGCTTACTACTTACATTATAGCCCTGCCCTTCAATTTTTGTTGCCACTTCTCTTCTAAATAAATTGCAAATAGCATTTATTACCTCTTGAATACAATCTTGAAAAAAAGCTTTGATTGCCTTGAATTCTTGTGCTAAGGAAACGATTTGAATATGTGCGTATTTTTTACCTGGTGATAACTCTTCAGCATTCTGGTGTATAGATTCTATTTGCTGAGGGTCAAGCATCATTGCATGACGTTTTGAGCGTGTTGGGTTTGCTTGTGTTTCGGATGACGACATCTCTTGAGTATCTTGTTTTTTATTTTCACCATCAACAACCACACCATCACTTGATTTCCTTTTTTTAGGAGGCAATGGTGGTCGATTTTCATTATTCTGATATATAGGTTCTTTTGGTACCGTTTCAGACAATGATCTCTGAATATCTTGAAGATTTTGGTATATAGGTTCTTCCTTCTTCAAATTTTCATAAATTGGTTCTTGCACTAAGTTAGCATTGACAAACTCCTGTACTCTTTCTAGATAACCAACATTTTTATCCTCTTTAGGCACTCGCGCACCTTCAAATTTGATTTTTTGTATCTCTTCAATACTCAGTCCATTTTTTTCAAGCCATTCCTCTCTTTTACTCGTTGATTCAACGAACTCATTAATCTTTTGAATGTTCTTTGTATCATCATCAACCAACATTACAGTTTTTGGCAACTCGCCGTGTTTATTTTTGTACTCCACAATTGCCTTACAGATATGCAAATTCTTTCCAACCTTACTTTGTTGTTCTTTATCACCTTTCAACGCATCATCATAATCTTCTGGAAATCTACTAAATACAGAAACACTGTCTGCCTGTTCTTTAGACAAACCTAGATAATCTTCCACTACTTTTTTTACAGCACGTGGGTATCCTGTGTATGATGCAATATTAACTTCCATTCCGCCTGAAAGCGCAGATTGCAGTACAGATTTTAGTCCCTCTTCATTTTTTATTCCACCTGTATTTTTTAGAAAATCTTTTATATCGGTATCGGTCACTGCATTTTCCGCAGCAGAATTATAATCACTTTTTTTAATTCCGGAGCGTTTACCAGAGAAAACACCATGCATGTGTCCATTAGTAATAGTATTATCAAAGTCAAATATTAATAGAGCATTATTTTCTTTAGCCATATCTTTGCCTCCCAACTTTTATAAATAATGGATAAAGGTTAACATTAATAGATTAATTATTTATTATAGCACTTCTGAAGAAAAAATAATAAAAGGAAGAGTTAACAGAATAGACTTCTTGCATAACCCAAACTAAGTAGAAAAAAGGTATAGCTATACCGCCGCGGTATCTCTAGATCCCGCTAACAAGCAGCGGGATGACGGTTGTCAGGCTAGCTGTCATCCGAGTAGCTGACACTGGTTTCCATCCAAGAGGGGGTCATCCCAGTGTCAAGCACTGGGATGACACCTTCCGTATAAATATTAAAAAATTTACCAAATAAAAAAAAAGGCAAAAGAAGCTCTAGTCATTGTCTATTTTCAGTATTGGCATTTTTTAAGCCTTAAACGCTGCAGTTTAGCTGCTTTTAAGTGCAACTAACCTTAGCTAAAATGTTTAGGAAATTTACTAAGCAGAAAAAAAGGCAAAAGAAACCCTAGGGTAGCTAATTACTCACTATCCATTTTTTAAGTTGGCGTTTTTTGATGTTTTAAATAGCGCATTTCAGCTTATATTAGGTAAAAACCTAGAAATTTTATAAAGAAATAAGGT
>CACPSE010000026.1:0-17405 GCA_902636535.1 uncultured Wolbachia sp.
GTAATAATAAAACGAGCTTATGAAGAGATGAATAAGTTTAATTGGTCAGAAGAAGAGTTACTAGCATATGAACAAATGAAAAAACGCATAATGGATGAGATTGCTGCTTTTGCTCAAAAATTTGATGAGGGTCTTAAGGTAGGTCAAGAGAAGGGCAGACAAGAAGGCATCCTAATCGGACATGAAAAAGGCAGAAAAGAAAGGGAAATTGAAGTCGCAAAGAATCTACTTAAAGCAGGGGTTTCTACCGATATCGTAGTTCAAACTACTGGTCTTACAGATGATGAAGTCAAAGACTTAAGCTAATTCTATCTTTAGATGAACATCTTTGTACTAGATGAAAACCCAGCAATTGCGGCGCAAATGTTATGTGATAAGCATATAGTAAAAATGCCATTAGAAACTGCTCAATTACTGAGTAATGTTTTTTCAATAGCATTAAAAGCGCCAAATCCTTTAGTCAGCATCACAGACCAGAATATAGAAGTTCCATATAAACTTACTCACAAAAACCACCCTTGTTCTCTATGGGCTAGACACTCAAAAGGAAACTTTAATTGGTTGATAAAGCATGGAAAAGAATTGTGCATAGAGTATAGCTTGCGATACAAAAGAACGCATAAATCCGAAGAAGTTATAGGTTGGTGTGATAATAATAAGGATTTGCTAATTTTTCAATCAGCTGATATACAAATTTTTACACAAGCGTTACCTGATCGATATAAATGTAGTAATCCAATAGAAGCCTATAGAGAATATTACCTAAAAGAAAAGATGAGGTTTGCTAAGTGGGAAAAAGGTAGAGAAGCACCAGATTGGATAATCTGCTACACAACACCACAGCTAATACAGCTCATAAATAGAGAAGCCATCCAAATCGGCGAAGAAAAAGGTGAAATGAAAGCTAAAATAGCAGTGGCTAAAAATTCACTTAAGGCTGGTGTTTCCACTGATATTATAGCTGAAACAACCGACTTTTCGATAGATGAAATTCAAAATTAGGAAGTTAAATAATTATGCCCCACCTAGTTTAAAGCCTTGAGCTTGAGCCAAATTGCCAGAAACAGAAACATTGCTAACATCACTTTTAGGCTGAGTTTTTTCATGTTCTTTAGCCTGTTTAAGTTGTTTAAATATTTCAGTATCTGTACCTATATTCTTTTCGGCATAATCATATAAGAGCTGCAATACCTTTCCACCAGCTTTAATTGCAACTTCAACAGTCGCACCTTTACCACTGACATTTGGAGAATAATTTAAGCTTGGTTTAAAACCATATTTATTTTCCGGTTTCAGTAATTTTTCTATCTCTTTGAGCAATTTGTCTTGCTTACTTGTATCTTTTTCGTTCGCTGCTTCTTTTACCTTCTTAAACAAATTATCATCCTGTTTATATTTTATATCATATTTTTCATAATCTCTTTTACTTTTTCTATTAGGAGGCATGTATTCTGCACCACCAACATTAATATTTGGATCAGCAATCAGAAGATCAAATACCTCAGCATAGGAATATTCCAGTGCTAATAACAAAGGAGTAACATAATTCTCATCCTGAGCATTAATATCAGCTCCATGATTCAGAAGAAGTTGAGCCACATCTTTAGAACCACTTTGTGCTGCATCATGCAAAGGAGTATAATCTTTATTATCCTTAGCATTAACACCAGCTCCACTATCTAGAAGAAGTTGAACTACACGCTTATTATGGGCCTTTTGTGCTGCTACATGCAAAGGAGTATAACCCTCCTTAGTAGTAGCATCAACATTGGCTCCATGCTTCAGAAGAAGCTGAACAATATTGTCTAGACGTTTTTGTGCTGCTATATGTAAAGGAGTATAACCATTATTATTACTATCATCAATTTTGGCTTTATACTCCAGAAGAAGTTGAACTACACCCTCATAACCGTTGCCTGCTGCTATAAGTAAAGGAGTAGAACGATCCTTATCGATAGCATTAATATCAGCTTTTTTTTCAAGAAGAAGCTGAACTGCGCCCTTATAACCTTTCTCTGCTGCCAAATGCAAGGGAGTATCCCCATCTTTACTAGTAGCATTAACATCGGCTCCATGCTCCAGAAGAAGTTGAACCACACGCTCATGACCATTGTACGCTGCTACATGCAAAGGAGTATCTCCTTCCTCCTTAGTAGTAGCATTAACATTAATCCCTTGCTCAATTAATTTTTCAGCCTCTTGCAACTTACCATTTTGTAAAGCCAAAAATAACCTATTTGTATTTTCTTCTAACTTCTTTTTTGTTAATTTCTTTTTCTTATTTGGATTCTGTTCACGCTTTTCATTTGAAACCATAGTTGAGGACTTTTGAGGCTCTGTTTTTAACTCTGAAATTGCTTGTTTAGGTTCTAATGCATTCATGATCGCTTGAGCATATTCTGTTTTTTCCTCGAGTCGCAATTTTTCCGCTATTTTTCTAGCTTGCTCTACGTTGCCTCTATCTATTAACTCCAGTGCCCTAGTTTTCCACTCTTCAGGAGTAGATTCTTCTTTTTTGATATCTACAGCATTAACTTTTGGTGTTACTACCTCCCATAAATTACGCTGTTTTCTACTGTCTATAATATAAACATTCTTGTTAGCACGAGTAGCAGCAACATATAGAGCATTCATATAAAACTTATACTTCACAAAAGATTTATCTTGCTTATCCTTAGCTCTTGAAGAGTTTAAATCCTTTTGATCATATGAATGGTGGACTTTTGCAATATCACCTTCAATGCTTTTCTGATTTTTTTTATCTGTACACACTATATCATATATTTCATCATAAGCTCTGCAGGACATAAACTTATAGAGAATCACATTCTCAAATTCTAATCCTTTAGCTTCGTGTACACTAAATACAAGTGGAGTATCAAACAACTTACAAGCTTCTTCTTTTTTCTCATCATCTAATACTAAAACAGCCCAATTTATGGATTTAGGCATTTCTTTCGCCATTTTTTGTTTTTTATCTTGAGCAATAAAGCTAATATTACCTTTGTCCTCGGTATCACCTTCCATAAAAAAGAGCCTTTTTTCTTCTTCTTTCATCTTATCTTCTGGAGCAAAACAATAATTCTTAAGGTGTAGTATACGGTTGGCTAATTCAATGACCTCCTTGCTGTTACGGTAGTTCTTTTCAAGAACACAAACTTTTCCAGTACGAAGAAAAGATTCTAACCTAGATATAGAAAAAAAACTTGGATGTATTACCTGATTAACATCGCCACACAGTAAAAAGTTCTCATCTTTTACACTTTCTACTATCAGCTTTAATGTGCTTTCAGTCAAATCCTGCACTTCATCTACAACAACCGCATCATAAACTTTATTAGCCTGTATTTGATGAGTGATGATACTAGTATCATAATACTCTGAATTTTCTTTTATAAATTTCCTATATTCTTCGAAAAGAGCATAGATCTTGCCTCTTTCTCCCCCTTGAGGAAATACAGCTTGTCTATTCCCTAACTCTTTATATTTTTCTTTTGTTAAGCTTCTTCCAGCTATTACTGCTACAAATTCTTCGAGTATTTTATCTCCGTCTTTTTTGTGATCACAAAAATTCTTTTTCTTACATATGTCTTCAAACCACGAAAAGAATACACTTCTATTAATTGGCTTTTTTCCCTCTACACACTTTGTTATTTTTTCAAGAAATGTATGAACAGATAAGAACTCAATTTGTTCTGGAACTCCAATCTTTAATTTATCTTCAGCTTGATCATAATATTCATATGCATACAATTCTTTTGATTTTTTTATTAGGCTTTCGGACTGGGTGATATATAAAATCTTTCCTTCCTGAAATTTCTCTTCTATCTTTCTAAGCTTTTCCAAAGCAACTGATGTCTTTCCACTACCAGCAGACCCACTAACAACTAAAGGTAAATCTTTATTTTCAACTATATCTTCCTGCGTTGTACTGAGAATAATAAATTTATCTAACCAACGAGCTTGTGGAGTATCCTTAATCTCTGGATTATCAGAAACTTCTTTACTGCTTTGATCTGTTATTTTTATATTTTTTATTTTTTCTTTATTTGTTAAAAATTTAGACTTGTGGTAATCATGATTCAGAATTACTTCTAAAATAACAAAAACATCTTTGTCGTTGTGCCTTATCCTCGTAAATAACAATCTGTCACTATCACTCAATTTAGCTCTAAAATATTTAATACCTCTATCACCAGTTATTAACTTTACATCTCCCAGACTTGTGTATTTATTTTCCTCTAAATCTTTAATTATTTCATTGAACTTTTTTCTTAAAGGATCTTCATCATCTCCTAAATCACATTCATTGAACTCATAACAACGGAATACAGGATACATACCTCACACCTCAATTTATACCTATAAAAATAACTTGGCAAATATTATAATCGTTAATTAGAGTTCGTTTTAATTGCTAAGTAATTTTTAATATACAATAATAGCCATATTTTGTCAATACTTCAGCCGGCCTTACCCACAAAAATGATGAAGAAATTAGGAATATTTTTTACAAAAAGAACAATACTAACAAAAGAACTTTATTCTATTTAGAATATAAAGTTACAATAAATTTTCCTATCATCTCTAAATAAATTACATTAGACCTCTTTCGAAACTCATATAGACAGCTCAAAGTCTGCTATTAAATTGAATCTCAAGCCAAAACGTTTTCTCCGATTGCGATACCTGTCTGCAATAATTTTGAATCTTTTTAACAGACCAATTACATTCTCAACTACTACTCTTTTGCTCGCTAGTTTTTTATCTTTTTTTCCTTAATTAAGGGACTCTTTTTCATCCTTCTGTGTGGCAACTCGACATTTTTGTGAATTTTTTGAAAACCCAGCATCGGCTAAAACTTTTATACCTTCTAATACATGCACTTTTGACTCCTTGAAAAGCCGAAAATCATCCCGTTTGAAAATGACGTACAAATAATTTTCTTGCTCTTCTTTTCTGCAATTATTTGTGTTTTTAGCGTATGTTTTTTCTTCTTTCCTGAATAAAATCTTTTCCGCTTTTTTTTTGGCCTCTCTACTGGCGTTTCAGTTCCGTCTATTACTAAAACTTCTTATTCTACATCACTCTTTAATAGCTCTTTTTTTCCTGGTAATACAAAATCTGATTAATGTGTCTTCTACCCATCTTATTACTTTAAAACTGTTACTTTCACTCATGCCATAGCTTTGCCCAATATGAAAATATGTACGATATTCTCTTATATATTCCAGTGCCATAAGTAGCCTGTCTTCTATGCAAAGTTTACTTTTTCTTCCACTTTTAGCTTTTTTTCTTTTATCCTCCACTTCTAGAATTTCTACCATTTGCTCAAATGTTGCTTTTTTTACCCCTGTTAAACGTCGAAACTTTTCTCCTTCTAACTTTTCTATTCCCTTATATTTCATGCTTTCACATACTTCATCTTACACTCCCTCTAACAATTTTGAAAGAAGTCTAATGACGATTATATGCACCAAAATTACAACTTTATCACTGTAAATATAGTTGCCGCCTTGCATTTTTGGACTATTTTCATACCAATTTTCAATTGCTTCGTTAATGAAGTGAAAAATATTTCCCCTTTTTTCAAGGAATTTGTTATATTCGTTTTGGTTACTAACTTTCATTTTCTGTGGCATATTTTTTCTTTAAGCAGTTAAATGGCTATTTTATAATGAATTTTGTCAGTAACTGCTAGTTTTTCTGAACGCTATGCAACAAAGCCATCCTGGATCCAAGTAGTCAAGCTACTCAGATGGCAACAAAGGGCTATTTGAATGACAAGAAAGGGGTACTTGGATAACAAGAAATATAGGCACTGGAATTGCAAAGAGTTTGCAAATATTAGTTATTACCTGTAGGATATAGAGAAGTTAGTAAGGATTTTAATAGGAATAATATGCCATCTGTTACTTTTATTTTACCTGATGGGAGTAAGAAAAGCTATGAAGCTGCAGAGGGAGAAACTCTGCTCAATTTAGCCCACAGAAGTGATCCAGATCTGCTTGAAGGTGCATGTGAAGGTTCTCTTGCTTGCTCTACATGCCACGTGATTGTTGATCCAGAATTTTATGATGCTGTAGAAACGCATAATCCCATATCTGATGAGGAAAATGATATGTTAGCCCTAGCTTTCGGCTTAACAGAGACGTCGAGGCTTGGATGCCAAATAAAAATCACAAAAGATAACGACGGCTTGTGTGTAACCACACCAAGGGGTACAAGAAATATATCATTGGATAAACAGGGGAATCATGCGTAAGATTTTTATCTATATTATCATCTCTTTACTTTTTTTTATTCCTGTAGCGTATAGTGGTTTTTGGTATTTTTCTGCATGTAAGGTAAAAAATCTTTTAGCTGAAACAATACTATACATTAACGACGAAAAGTTCGATATTTCACATGATTTTAGTGGATTTCCTTCTAATCTAATTTTCCGTGTGACAAACCCAAAATTTTCCAATGAGCAATTAACCATCTCATCCGAGGCTTTACTGATAAAAAACAGATTATTCGATAAATCAGTATATATTTATACACCAAGTAATGAAGTTGATATTACTGTTCATGGTGATGAGAAAAAGAATATAAAATGCCACACAAGCGATAGCAGCCACTTTGTTGTTAGACTAAACGATTTACCATCTTCACTGCGATTCAACAAAAATAGTACCGTGATAGACTATATAGATACACTTCGTTACGAAGATTATGGATTAAAATGTGATGTTTTAGAAAATCAACAAAGTGTTATAACTGAAGTGAATAATAAAAGTAATTACATTCAATTTCATTTCAATGAAGAACTGAATGGAAATACTAAACTAGGATTTGATTTTTATACTTATCGGTATAAAAATACTGCAAGTCCTGAAAGTTACCTTAGTATCGACACTAAATTTGATTGCGAATTTGTAAACGACATCTCAGCTTACAGAGTTAATTTCAACATAGAGAAATTTTTAATTCAAAGTAATAATTTTTCTTTTGCTGCAGATGGCGGAATAAACAATTATAATTTAGTTACGTCTTCATTTAAAGGCAAGATTAACGTGGCCATATCAAATTACAAGCAACTAGTCTCATTTGCAATTGGCGAGGAATTTTCAAAAAATTATCCAAGAGCTTCAAGTGCGTTTGAAAAATTAATATCTTCCTTATCAGAAAAAACAACTGATGACAGCGTTCAATTTTCAATAAAGTACGACGATGATGTAGGGTCAAGTTTTATTGGAGAATTATCCACCACTGATTTTAGGAACCAATTCAGTAAAATAACCCAATTAACCAAGGATGAGAGTAGTAGTTAGTTTACTTTTCATATTGATATTCCACTCAGGCGTAAACGCTTTTACTCTGGATAATAAACTCAGAGATAAAAGCATGGAAAAACGAGCAACAAGTTTATTTGAAATAATAAGGTGTCCAATATGTTCTGGCGAATCATTGTCTGAATCTGGATCTCAGATTGCGTATGATATGCGAGAAGCAATTCGTAAAAAAATCAATGATGGATACACTGATGAAGAAATAATCTCAGAGTTAAAAAATTCTTACGGCAATTCAATTATAATCGTACCGCCTATAAAATCTAGCACTTACATTTTGTGGTTTATTCCACTTACAACTCTGCTTATTGGGTGTTTTCTAATACGAAAATACAGTATCCGTTCAGGAGAGGGACAAAATTACACAAATAAAAAACTTTAAAAAAACATAGTTGATAAGGTAGTATAAAAAGATAACCATAGAGTAAAAGTGAGTTTACAACAAATGGTGTCATGCAAGTAGCTTGACTCTGGAATAACGTCCTCCTTTGTCATCCAAGTAGCCGATACTGGGATGATACCCTCCTGGTAGATAATGTTCGTACAGTAAGCCATAGGATGACAGAAGCGGAGCTATAGAAGCCGGTGTGGTTCTGTCGTATAACTCTAACTGTTTTTAGGGGGCTATATGGTTGCTAATACATTTTATTGCAAAATAAGCATTCTACATTATTTGCCAGCAAACAGAACTGCTCAATAGTTAAGTTTTCTGGACGTTCATTTCCACTCAATTTAGCGTTTTCAAGGACAGTTTCAGCGTGGTTCGTTATATTTTGCAAGCTATTTCTCAGCATCTTTCTTCTTTGAGCAAAAACAGCACGTGTTAATTTTATTAAGGTTTCCAAATTTACTGCAAACTTTGGGGTAAGCAAAGGATTTACTGTAATTACTGAAGAATGTATTTTTGGTCTTGGAAAAAACTCTTTAGGTTCAATATCAAATTCCTTTTTTATATCGCACAGTAACTGGCTTAGCACTGATAGAGGACCATAATCTTTAGAATTGGGTCTTGCTGTAATGCGATCTGCTACCTCTTTTTGAAACATTAATGTCAAACTCGTAAAAAATTTTATATTATTTAACCACTTTAAAAATAACGCCACCGAGATATTGTAAGGCAAGTTAGCAATAACTTTAACTGGGCGTTCTATCAGCTCTTCTTCTATAACATGAAGTGCATCTGCTTCTATAATTCTATACCTTCCTTGATGTTCATTTAGCAGTTGGTCATGGTGTTTTACTAAATCTCTATCTTTTTCTATAGAAAGTAGAGACTTTGGATTATGCACCAATATTTCTCTTGTTAATGCGCCATATCCAGGACCAATTTCAATGACATTAAAATTCTCCAGACTACCAGCTAAAGCGACGATTTTTTTTGTTATCTCACTCGATAAAATAAAATTTTGCCCTAGACTCTTTTTTGGCTTCAGTAAAAATTTTCTCATATTATTTTCATTATACAGTACTTTAAAAATCAGTTGACTAAAATCCATTGATAATTGTATATTATTAATGTGTTTAACGCCGGCTTAGCTCAATTGGTAGAGCAACTGACTTGTAATCAGTAGGTTGTCAGTTCAAGTCCGACAGCCGGCACTCTTGCCCATATAAGTAAAGTTGATGTCCTTTTTAATAGTAGCAAATTGGAAAATGAATGGAATGCGTTCTTCATTTGTTGACTTTATAGGCAAACTTAACAACAAGAGCAACGAAATTACCTCTAAATTAGTAATTTGCCCTCCTTTTACATCATTTCCAAGCAGTATAGAGTTGAACAATAATATTAATATAGGAGCACAGAATTGCCATCATAAAAAGTCCGGTTCTTACACAGGTGAAATCAGCGCAGAAATGTTAAAAGAACTAGGGTGTACTTACGTAATACTTGGGCATTCTGAAAGGGCCAATGAAAAAGATAGTGAAATAAAACTTAAGTCCAAAACATCAATAGAATTAGGCTTACACCCAATTATCTGTGTAGGTGAAAATTCAGAAGATTATAAAAGTGGAAAAACAAATGAGGTAATAGAATATCAATGTAAAAACCGTTTGCCAACACATGGTAAATATACCGTAGCATATGAGCCAATATGGGCAATAGGTACAGGTCATATGCCAAATAATGATGCAATTGCTGAGGTGATAGAGGTAATAAAATTGTGTACTGGTAAAAAACACATTATATATGGTGGTTCAGTCAGTTCAGAAAATATAGAAAATTTGCTCAGTATCTCAAATTTATCAGGAGTTTTAATTGGCAGTGCAAGCTTAGATTTCGATCACTTTTATAAAATCATACAACAAGTTGAAAAAAAGTTTGCTCTTATTAATTCTAAAAGTAGATAAGAGGGAATGACTCACTATAGAAATAGGGCTATCACGGGCGTCTCAGTAGATTCCGCTAATGCGTACTCCCTAGTCATACCGTCACGGTATCCGCTAACACGTAGCGAGATGAAGGTTGTCATAGTGACACTGGTTTCCATACAAAAGTGGTGTCGTCTAAGTAGCTGATACTGATTTCTATCCAAGACGCCAGTGCCCAGACTACTTGGATCCAGAAGACTTAATTTCAACCAATTGGCTGCATAATAAAGTCTAGATTCCAGCGTCACGCGCTGGAATGACATCTTTCTTGGTGAACTCAAATCATAATGTTCGTACGGTTGTGGGCTTATAGCTTAGAAAATTAACGATATTTTATTCCCCGGTGAACGCTCTATTTTGTTTTCCAACTCTAGTTCTAAAAGAGCCATTAGAGCTATGTTGGTAGAAAGTCCGCTTGCTAATATAAGTTCATCTATATCAACAGGTACAGAGTTAATATGATCAACTATAACAGATTTTGCCTGTTGTAATTTTTCTTGTTTTTGGTTAACAGCATAGTGCTCAACATCAAATAGGTTTTTTTGCTGCGGAGGTAAATTAAACCTAACACTCTCTATTATGTCATCAGCGGATTCGATAAGTTTAGCACCGTTTTTAATTAAATAATTACTACCACTACAGCGTGAATCTAAAGGGAAACCAGAAACTGCAAACACCTCTCTCCCTTGATTTAAAGCAAAATCTGCTGTTATTAGAGAGCCAGAACGTTTCGATGCTTCAATCACTGCAACACCCAGCGATAGACCAGATATAATTCGATTCCTTTGAGGAAAATACTGAGGCTTTGGTTTAGTAGCAAATGGAGGCTCAGTAACTATTAATCCGCCATTCTCGGTGATTTTTTTGTATAGATCAAAATTTTCTTTTGGGTACACCACATCAATTCCGCTTGCTGTAACAGCAATAGTGGGATGATTTTTGTATATTACACTATTTGCTGCAGTATCGATTCCTTTTGCAAGTCCAGAAACGATAATAAAACCAGCTTCACTTAAATCAAGTGCCAACTTATTGGCAAAATTTCTTCCATTCATTGAAGAGTTACGCCCACCGATTATTGCAATTATCTCACGGCTTAATAATGATATATCACCAAGTGCAGTTATTACAGGAGGACAACTAGAGATATTTCTTAAAAGATCAGGGTAATCTGGGTCACATGCGGGTATAATTTTAGCTCCAATTCTTTCTGCATTATTGATTTCTTCTCGTGCATCCTGAATGCCATACACCTTATTATTAGCCACCCTATTGAGATATTTTAGCACCTCATCTAGCGATCCATGTGTTCTTAGTATACTAAAAAACTTTATTGGTCCTATAGTTCTAGCCAAGCTTAACCATACTTCTAATTCTTTGTTGTTCAATTTATTTATCTTCATAAAAGACTTGAATTTCTTATCAATTTAGTGTACCCAAGATAATGCAAATATACAGTGTTTTATGACGCATTTTGTTACAGATAAATGCATAAAATGTAAATATACGGACTGTGTAGAAGTATGTCCCGTTGACTGCTTCTATGAAGGTAAAAACATGCTTGTGATTAACCCAGATGAATGTATTGATTGCGGAGTGTGCATACCTGAGTGTCCAGTGGATGCAATTGTAACTGATGATTCCATAAAAGACATTTTAGAACTAGATGAAGAGTTGCTGAGCAGCGAACAAAAAACTTTCAAGTTATTTTACGATATAAATGTAGAATACTCACAAAAGTGGCCAAACATTACAGCTAAAAAGCAACCTCTCTATACAGCAGAAGAATATAAGGAAAAAAAGGATAAAACAGCTTATTTTGAGGAAAATTTAGAGTGATATTAACAAAGAAAAAGATCAGACTCCTTGCATAACCATATGAAAAACTAGCAACTCTCTCTTCTTTGTCATTCCAGCGTCACGCGCTAACTTAAGGTAAATTGCCAACTTAACTATAAATATATTTTGGTAAATCCAAATTATTTTAGCTATAAGAGCGTTTTACTTTTTGCTCAGCATGTCCATCATAACTGGCTTACTTTTAGTGATTCATGGAGTTAAAAAAGTCAGCATTGCTCTTTGTTAAAAGTAGTTTGTCTCGTAAAAATTCCATTGCTTCAACAGGTCCCATAGGATTAAGTATTCTACGCAACACCCATATTTTATTTAGTATAGCCTTATCAACTAATAGCTCTTCCTTCCTTGTTCCGGATTTTGTAATATCAATAGCTGGAAATATACGTTTATCAGAAAGTTTTCTATCAAGTATGATCTCAGCGTTTCCTGTACCTTTAAACTCTTCAAAAATCACTTCATCCATTTTTGAACCAGTCTCTATAAGAGCTGTGGCAATTATAGTTAAAGAACCCCCATTCTCAATATTACGAGCTGCTCCAAAAAAGCGTTTTGGTCTCTGCAGTGCGTTTGAATCCACACCACCAGTTAGAACTTTCCCAGACGAAGGAATAACAGCATTATAAGCACGTGCAAGTCTAGTAATATTGTCAAGTAGAATTACCACATCTTTTTTATGCTCAACCATTCTTTTAGCTTTTTCTATTACTATTTCAGCAAGCTGTACGTGACGGTAAGCAGGCTCATCAAACGTAGAACTTACTACCTCACCTTTTACAGAACGTATCATATCTGTTACTTCTTCAGGTCTTTCATCTATAAGTAACACTATTAATTCTACTTCAGGGTGATTTATAGCTATAGAGTTAGCCATTTGCTGAAGCAATACAGTTTTTCCTGTACGAGGTGGGGCAACTACTAACGCTCTTTGCCCTTTCCCAAGAGGAGCTACTATATCTATAGCACGCATGCTTAAGCCTTTTTTATCATCACCATTATTACACTCAAGTACTATGCTTTCCTCAGGATAAAGAGGAAGCAAATTATCAAAATGGACGTACTTTCTTAATTCACTGACTTCAGTAGAGTTTATACTTTGAACCTTAGTTAAAGTAAAATATCTTTCTTTATCACCAGGTGGCCTTATTTCTCCATATGCCATATCTCCTGTACGTAAATTAAACTTCTTTATTTGCCCGTTGGAAATATAAACATCATCGGTACTTGGGGCATAATTTGCACTTGCTGAACGTAAGAAACCGAAACCATCAGGCAATATTTCCACTATTCCACTCCCTGTGGTTATGCCTCCTTCTTCACTCATTTTCTTCATTAAGCTGAATATTATTTCCTGCTTTAGCATTCTACCATTGCTTTTACCGTTAGTTAAAATTTTTCTTTCTTCAGCTAACTCTAACAATTCTTCTGCTGTTTTCTCTTTTAATTCGCTCAGATCTAATGTTTTTCTGTTTTTCTCAGTACCTTCATTGACCATCTGTGTTACTGTATCGTTATTGTGAATTTGCTCACTTTTTTCAGGTTGAGCTGTAACCTTTCCTTTTGCCAAAACATCTTCATTGATTGTTGTCATAATCCTCCAAAAATTTTAATTGATGCTTACTAACCTAAAATGTGACTATAAGATAATAAATTAGGCTGAGTTAGTTTCAGTGCGTATTAAGCTTAATTATCATTAAACCCCGTACTTTACTTACATTATACTAATAAACACTAGCAAGTCAAGTTAATCTAATGTTAACAAAGCACAAAAATTTGAGGATCCTTAATAGCTATTCTTTATACTTTTTAACCTTTCTTGCTTCTCTTTTTCTACTTTTGCTTTTTCCACTTCTGCTTCTAAATTTTCTTGGCTACATAAGCCAAGTAGTACAGGATCTTGGGGTTTTATATTTTGCATGTTATGATGAGATCCATCTCTTACCTGCTCAACTGTGTAATTTGTTGTACTAATTAATTTAGCTATAACGTTATTGTCCAAGATAGGAAATTTTTTTACTAGATAATAAATCGCATCAGGTTTATCTCTACGCCTTGCCGTAGAAGCAAAGCCAAGAATGCTACCAATCGCCTTACTCCTTTTTTTTATATTTTTTATAATCAAATTTGGTACACGGTTTGAATTTTTTTTGCAATCATCGATTTCTTTTTCAGTAATTACCCCAGAAATAATAGGGTTATATTTTTCAACTTCTATTTCCTCATCAGCTATGTCTTGTACTTCTTCAATGGCCAACCTACAGCATTGTGCTATTTGATTAAAAGTTAAACCAGTATTGTCTACTAACCAAGCAGCTATTTGCATTAGAAACTGTTTATTTCTATCGTTATTGCCCTTAGAAGATTCCATTGACATCAAAAAAGCATCTCCCATTTAAAGTATCCCTTACTGTTATACAGAGCTAAAATATAAGCTATTAAAACTAAAAAAGCATTAATTTTGTCATTCAATGACTTTTTGTTTGTCACTTCCCACCTCTTAAGTTAATTAAACGCTCTTACCTTTAAGCATATTTCAAACAAAATATTTCCCCTTCTTAAGGTATAATATAACTTAGTTAAATATATGTTTCTATTTAAGAAGAGAGTTAAATTTTAAGTTAATATATTGTAATATTATATATATTAGCTAATAAAGCAACAGGTTTACAAGAATTAAATTATCACTATTCTATAATTAACTATTAATTAACTGAGTTTAAAATGAATGTTAAAAATTTTTTCACTAAAGTAACCGTTGTCCTTTTAGCCTGCTTGTTAATCTTTGTGGGAGTTGGCAACCTTTTATCAGGTGATGATGAAAAAGAAGAGGTAGCTAGGGTTGGAAAAGAAGTTATAACGTCAGATGAGTATAAATCACTATATCAAAATTATAAAAAGCAAATTTCTGGATCTGATGCGAGTAGAGAACAAGTAAAAAAGCTGAAATATGATTTACTTAACGCACTTATAGAGCAAAAATTATTGTTTAACCTAATTAGTGAGCTGGGGTTGACAGTTGGAGAAGAGTCTATAAAAAACCATATTAAAAACACCAAGTACTTTCAAAATGATAAAGACGAATTTGACAAAAACAAATTCCATGAAACGCTAAATGACCTGCATATGACAGAGAAAGAGTATATAGCAAAGCTAGAGAAAATTCTGCCTGCAATGATGTTCATGACTTCGTTATTTAAAGATAATTATCCGGTAACTTTTGGCGAGAGAGCTGATGAGCAGATATACAAAAGTCGCTACCAAACTAGAGTAGTTGATATTGTTAAAATAACTGAAGATGCAGTTACAAACATTCCTGAACCAGATGATCAAGCCTTACTTGATTTGTACGAAAGAAATAAATCCCATTTTTATTATCCTGAGTATCGAACTGCGCAATATATTTCCCTAGGCCAAAAGTATTTTGAAGATCAAATCAAGATCTCAGATGAAGAAGTTGATGGTATAATAGAACAACAAGAACTTAAAGATCAAAGAGATATATTCAATGCAATATTTTCTACCAAAGAAGAAGCTGAGACAGCAAAAAGAGCATTTGAGGAGGGTAAAACAAGCTTTGAACAGATAGTAAAAGAGTTTGGCAAAGCAGAACTTGAGGAAACTAGAGTAAATAATATAACTAAGGATTTTCTACTGGAAGACATGAGAGAGAAGGTGTTTGCTCTTAAAGTAGGTGAAGTAAGTGGAGTTTTAGCAAGCAGTTTTGGTTGGCACATAATAAAAGTGGAAAGTGCGCATCAAATTTCTGATGAAGACTTAGTTGATTTAAAAAAAGACATGAAGTCAGTTTTAACTAACCAAAAGTCTTTTGAAAGAGTTAATGATTTCATAAACCAAGTGAACTCTAAGATATACAATGGTTCAGCAATCGAAGAAATATTGAGTGAATATAATTTTCCTATACAAACTATTGGTCCAGTAGATGCGAGTGGAAAAGATCAAAACGGTAATAACATAGGAGATTCTGGTGATTTGATTTCTTTCATTTTTTCGCGAGAAAAGGACCAGAAAGGTTATTTTAAGGGCGTTGGGAACGCTGTTGTTAGTGTAAAAATCATCGATATCGTTCCACCCAAATTGCAAAGTTTTGAAGAAGGTAGGGCATCAGCAGTAGAGCTTTGGCAGAGTGAGTTTATAAAAGAAAGAATGTTTAAAATTGGGCAAGAGGTTGCAGTTCAACTAAGAGAAAAAACAGATTGGGAAAAAATTCAAGGTGTGGAATTAGTTGAAGGTCAGCAGATGCATCGCAATGAACAAAACTATCCATTTTCTTTTGTAGAAGAGATTTTCAATATGAAAACAACTGGTTCGGTGACAGACCCTATTCAATACAATAATGAAATTATAATAGGTGTTCTAAAAGAAATGCATTCGTCAAATGGCAAATTAAACATGCTTGACACTGGAAAACGTGTGATGATATCGCTAAAAGAGCAATTAATTAGCTATCTGGAATCAAAGTATAAAGTTGAAGTTAATCACGCTATACTTGATAATATATAGTCAAAAATCTTATAAGTTGCTTCAAACGCATGATGTCATCCCAGTGTCAGCTACTTTCATGACATCGTCGTAACATTGTACCATATTACAATGTTCGTACAGTTGGTGCGACCCAAAATCGTGTTTGTATAGGGTAACCTCCGTAAATTATTCACAAAATAGAGAGATTACCCATGAATAAAAATATAACAGAATTATTTTGCCTGATCGACGATTTTTGCAATTCAGTTGACAAAAATTTTGCAGAAAAACTTCTACCAAGTGGCAAAAAACTAACCAGGAGGCCAGAGATTACGCATTCAGAGTTTTTACCATAATATTGCTATATCAAGTGCGACAATTTTAAAATTTTCTATGTGCATTATTTGAAATTATTATACGAACCAGCGTTTCCAAAATTGCCATCCTATAGTAGGTTTATTAGGCTAAAATCGCGGGTTTTATGGTATTTAGCGCTCTTAATGCAATGGTTTTGCGAACAGTCAAAAGTGACAGGGATTTCGTACATAGATGCAACATCTATCGCTGTTTGCCACCCAAAAAGGACCTCGAGAAACAAAGTTTTCAAAGGGTTGGCAAAGATTGGAAAGACTACCTATTGGTGGTTTTTTGGTTTTAAATTGCATATGGTAATTAATGAAAAAGGTGAAATTCAAGGAGTTACACTTACTAAAGGTAACGTTGACGACCGAAAACCCGTACCAAATTTAACCGAAAAACTGATTGGTCTTTTATTCGGAGATAAGGGCTATATAAAAAAAGAACTCTTTGAAAAACTCTTCGATAGAGGCCTCAAACTCGTTACCAAAGAAAAAAAAGGAATGAAAAACACATTAATGCTGCTTGAAGAAAAGATTTTTTTAAGAAAAAGGTCGATTATTGAAACAGTTTTTGGTTACCTCAAAAACAGACTTGAGCTTGAGCATTCAAGGCACAGGTCTCCAATAAATTTCTTGGTGCACATCTTTTCCACATTAGTTTCATATTCTATGAAGCCTAAAAAGCCCTGTATTTCTAGATTTTACTGTATTGATTAATCCGCAACTGGGGTTACTAGCAGAAAGAATTTCTTAGGAGGAGACATAATATATATAAAACATGAGATGAATAAAGATTATGTTAAATATAGAATTAACGAATTATTATATAGCTTTTAGTAGGATGACAGTATTATAAAATTTAGAGGCATCAAAATGGAAAATCACGCTAAAGAGAGTATAAAGCATAAAGTAGTGTTACCAAACTCAAAAACAATCAACATTGAAGGAACAAACTTTAAGTACGAAATACATTACGATCAATTAAATGATACAGATCTTCTTATGA